>JAZQNJ010000047.1:0-7147 GCA_045627285.1 Treponema sp.
TACTTTGTTCATTTCGTAGAGGCGTATGCGGTCAATGAGGTTTGCGATAAGAGGAACTTCATGGAGTGATTCGTAGTAAAGTCGGATCGTAGCCATGTCGTTCTGTGGGCCAAGGAGTTGGTACCAGCAGTTGTCTTCCTAAGACCGCTTGGCCTCCGACTTATGAAGTTCCTCTTATCGCAAACCTCATTGACCGCATACGCCTCTACGAAATGAACAAAGTAATTTCCGACACAGCAGAATACGGATGTTACCTCTTCGCTCGCGTAGCAGCACCAATGATGGCTAAAGACCTTATGCCAAAAGTAACAACAGAAGTTATCGGTAAAGGCCTCAATGTTAAAGACAACAGCGTAAACAACGCACAGCTGGTAAATGTAAACGCAGAAATCCGCAACCACCCAATCGAAGTTGTAGGACGCAAACTCCGCGCATACATGACAGCAATGAAGCCAGTACTTTAATTTTTAATCTTTTATTAAAAATTAAGTACAACGAGTTTTGATTTGGCCGCAGTCCGCGTCAATTTTTACAAATCAAAAACATCAAAACTCGTGTACCCGCTGTAATAAAAACACGGGCGTTCCAACAAAAAAGGTCGTGAGAAAATCTCACGACCTTTTTTGTTGTCGGGCTATCCGTGGCTGCGGCGTCTAACGCGCCTCCGGTCTTCCGCTTCGCTACAGACTGGCTTTGCCACCACTACTATCCCTAACGCAATACAATAAACTTAATCAGATTTGCAATAACAACTGAACCGCAAAAAAATAAATATAAAATTTGACTGAATTTTAATTTCATGTTGTTAGCATATGCTAACTTTTCAAATTATTCAAGTATTTCTTAATCAAGAAAAAAAATAATATAAGAAAAATTGTTTTTCAAAATACATTTTTCTTTTCATTCAGTTTAATATTCACAATCAAAATTCCGGCACACACAAGAAGCAGCGACATAACAGTAACAAGACCAGTCTGCCCCTTTTCATCCAGAAGCCAGGAACTTAAAATCACCCCAAAAACAGGATTAGAAAATCCAAAAATCACAACACGGCTCACATCATTGTGCTTGAGTAAAAGTCCCCACAGTGTATACGAGAATGCACTTATAAAACAAAGATATCCCAAAAGGGCAAGAGAACTTCCATCCCAGCCGGTAAGTCTTCCTCCAAGAGCAAATCCCGTCCCAGCCATTACAGCTCCGCCAAAGACAAACTGCCATCCTGAGAGCATTACAGTATTCTCTGTCTGGGAATATTTTTTTACAAAACACCCGGAAACTCCGTAACAGACACTGGCCATAAAGATAAAACCTTCGCCGTTCCATGCAAAACCGCCAAATTCTCCTTCAAAACCAAAAAGATTTACAAGGGCAACACCGCTAAACCCGATTACACAGCCGGCAATTTTGCGCACCGACAGTTTTTCCTGTTTAAACAAAAGGGCCGCAATCAAAAGAGAAGCAAAAACATTTGTGGCAAGAATAATGGCTGATTTTGTCCCGGTTGCCCTTGTAAGTCCGCCATAAAAGAAAAAATACTGTAAAATTGTCTGAAAAAGTGAAATTACAATAACCTTTCCTGCAGCACCAGCCGACTTCGGAACAAGCACCTGTTTCTGAAGCAAAGAACCTGCAATTACAGTCATCAAACCAGCAAAGAAAAACCTTATTCCAGCAAACAAAACAACAGAAGCCGTATCGTCAGCCGCGATTGAAAGCATCCTGTAACCGACTTTGATGCAGGGAGTTGCACTGCCCCATAAAAAATTACAAAGAATTGCACCAATGGCTACAACAAATATATTTGTAAAAAATGTGTTGTCTCTTGCAGCTTGGAATTTCTCCTGCGAATTGTTCAGTTGAGTCATTAGTCCCCTGTAAAATTACCGGTAAGAATGTTGCCTTCTGCAAAACCATCACCTTCATCATCAGCATCTTCACTGTCAAAAAGAGATTCTGGTGGCAAACCTGTTGCAGGCTGCTGATCATCAGATTTGTAACGGGTTTTAACAGTCATTTCACTTTTAATCCGGTCCAAAGTTGGATTCATAGTTCGTAAAATTGTCTCCAAGGCAGACAGGACTTCGTCATCGGCATCAGCACATTCAATCAACTGCTCATAGCTGTGAAAAATCACATTATATGCGTGATTAAGTTCAACATAATCAGAATTATAAACACTAACTCTTGTCATACTATTTATCCTTAATACAATCAAAAACTGATTCTCTGATTTGAAAGTTATTTTTTCTTAATTGAATATATAACTAGCAGTCTAAGAAGGCTTTGATTTTTTCAATATTTTGAATAGCAACTTCCCGACCTCTATCATAAACACGTTGAAGCTCTTCTGGATTTTTTTCCAGACGACTGATATTGAGAGATTCATCAGGACAGATTACATAGGTTTGTCCAGTTTTTTCCCTTTCAAAAACATATTTTGTTTCGTCATTATACATCTGGTGGCGGTTTTTCATTGCTTCAACAAGTTTCGGATATTTATAAAGCAGAATTTTCATTAGCCCCATCAGACTTGCCGGTTTTTTAACATAATCCCTCGGCTGTGTCAGTACTACGACATTTTTTTCGTAACCAAGATTTTCAAAAGCCTTGAGCGGAATAGAATCTGTCATACCTCCATCCAGAAGTGTATAACCATCAACTTTTACAGGTTTACTTACAAGAGGCATCGAAGCGCTGGCACGGAGCCAATCCATCTCAGAACCACGAAGTTCTGTTAATTTTTTATTTATTGGTTTTCCAGTAACACAGTCGCTTACAACACAGTAAAACTCCTGAGGATTTGAAGTAAAAGTATCCCAGTCACAAACATCGATTTCATACGGCATTGTTTCGTAGCAGAACTTTGTTTCAAATATATTGCCTGTAAATATCAAATTACGAAAACTGCAATAGCGGGGATCTTTCATAAAGCGCTTATTGTAACGAACAGCTCGTCCCGGCTGTTTTGATTTATAATTTGCACCAAAAGTAGCACCAGCACTCACACCGATAATACCATCAAAATCAATTCCGTTTTCCATAAAAACATCGATGACGCCAGCTGTAAACATGCCTCTCATAGCACCACCTTCTAGAACAAGACCTTTCTTCATGTTTTTAATTATAAAGAAGAAATTAGGGAAAGTCTTCCCCCTGTCGACTGACATTATGACAGAATTGAATAACTTATTTTGGCATACCGTATCTCAGAACATTTTTTTCTTTACTTAAAATCTATTTCAACCATTCTCTTCCCCACAACCTAAAAAGAAAAAGAGCTCCTCGAATACACAGTTCAAAACTCATAGCCATCCATATACCTTCTAAGCCATATTTTCCTGAAAGAAACAAAGCCAGAGGTAAACGTATTAACCACATTGTAACAAGCTTAAAGCAACTCGGCACAAAAGTATCCCCTGTTCCACGAAGTGCACCATTACTAACAAGACTTGCACCATACAAGGGCTCACATAATGCTTCAATCATAAGGCACTTTGCCCCCAGTTCGATTATTGCTGGGTCCGGGCAAAGAAAGCCAATCATTTCTTTTGCAAAAAAGTACATACAAAGTCCAGTTATAAACATGAGAACAATACCCGACCAGGTCGTAAGCCAACCAAATCTGTAAGTAAGATCCTTCCGTTCTGCACCATAACATTGCCCGGCCAATGTAGTTGCCGCTGCACCAAGACCATATGCAGGCATATAACAGAGGCTTTCTGCTGTAATAGCCATAGAATTAGCAGCAAGTGCCGTTGATCCCAAAACACTTACAATTCTAGTAAAAGCAACCTGACCGCCACTCATAATCCCCTGCTCAACTGCCACAGGAATCCCAATCTTAATCGCTTTGATTATGTATTCAATTTTAAATATCAGTTTTTCATTTTTACGAAGCTTCAACAAATTACTTTTAAATAAAAGATATAAAACAAGTCCTAAGGTACTTACAAATCTTGCCAAAAAAGTAGCTATTGCAGCACCTTTGACCCCCATGTGCAAAACGTAAATAAAAATCCAATTAAAAAATATATTCAACACTGCCATTACAATTTGCATGACAGCCGGGAACTTCATGTCCCCAGAACACTGAAGCATACCTGCAGCCAGATTATTGAATTGAACTACAGGAAGTGACAATGCAAATATAAAAAAATAAATAAAAGCATTGTCATAAATTGCCTGATTTCCACCAAGCCACACAGGAAGAAATGGTGAAATAATCAAAAGACCTGCAGTAAGAAAAAAAACAAAACATCCACAAACTATGAAACTTATTTTTAAAAGGTTTCTGGCTTCATCTTCCATTCCAGCACCTATTAAATGAGCAGTTTGAACAGTAAAACCCATTGCACAGGAAAAACAAAAACCACAGAACAACCATGTGGAAGAGCTTACAAGTCCAATAGCAGCAGCCTCAAGTTCCCCGAGATGACCAACCATACTGGTATCAATACAAGACATTAAAATAGAACTTAGCTGTGCAAGAATTGCCGGATAACTAAGTTTGAAAATCAGCATAAACTGATCTCGGAGGGACAGGTTTTCTCCATTTCTGACCCTTATAAGCCAATCATTATTCATGTTACCATATTACCTTAAAACAAGTTTTTTGTGTTAAACTTAAGCTAAATGAAAAAACTTATCTTTTTAATTTCATTATTGATAATAATTATAAATTCTCCCTATTGTTATGAACCAAAGCTACATTTTAATCCCTGGGAACTGATAATATACAGACCAGAAAATTCAGAAAAAATGAATCAGGTAAGGTGCTGGTTAAAAGCAGAAGACGAAAACGGAAATGATATAACTTTCACAAAAATAAAGGCGACATACCAATGGGTAACAATACCAGACACAAAATACAACTACAAAAATAAATATTTTCTTGAAGGCGGCATGGCCATGCACCTTAATTTACAACCTGGAAAATATAAGTTTTCAGTTTATACACCAATGGACAAGCATTACCCATACTATTTAAACGAAAAAAAAGACTGGACTTCAAATATATTTATTTACGATACAGAGAACCCATTAAAAGTAATATTTGTCTACCCTACAGCCAGCGAAAACGGTTTCTATAACGGCGGTTGGGTAATAAGTTCTAAAGCACCAGATTTTTACAAAGTAACTAAACCTAAAATTTCTCAATAAAAATAGGATAAAGTCCAGGTAAAAATGTCAGATTTAAGAACAGAACAGCCTAAGCTCAGTAACTGTAATCATTGCCATAACACCTTTTCTATCTTTACTGGAACAATCTTTGAGAAGTCATCTACCGATTTGAAAAATAGTTTTTCGCAGTCCATTTGGTTTTAAATTCCAAAAAAGGAATTTCTGCTTTGCAATTACAACGTGAAATCGGTACAACCTCCAAAACAGCTTGAAGAATATTAAAGCAAATTCGTCTTGCAATGGAAAATGAAAACTTAGAAAATTCCTTTGAATTGATTGTTGAAGTCGATGAAACTTAAGTAAGTGGAAAACCACGCAAGCAGAATAACAGATTTGTCGATTCTTTTGATAAATCAGAAATTAAGCGAATCGAAATACTGACACCTGGTAAGTTTGAATCTGAAAGTAAAACTTATAAAAATACTCACAAACGAGAACTTGACTACAAAATTAAAACAATCCCTTCTTTAATTGATCCAAATAAATCGGAAGAAGAAATCTTTGAATACGTTTTCCAGCGTTGCCCTACTCCTAGATGGGAAGAATTACAAAATTATAAAAACAAAATACTAAAAGCCCATTATGATAAAACTTTCAGAGAAATTTATCGGGAGGCTGTTTTAACAAGAAAAAGAATAGATGACTGGGAAATCGATTGGCTTGGCAATAAGTTAAAGGAGAGTGTGAAACTTATTCTGTAAATTCAGTAGGCTGCAATAAAAAAGATTAATGCCAGTTACTCGCTTGCAGCTGACAGCTACTATTTATGTTTCGAATGTAAAATACGCTTTAATTTTTTCAAGTGTCAAAAATTTTAAAGACACCTTGCCCGTAAAAAGCAGGTTGTCTTTTTTTATGAGGATTAGTCTGGCAGACGGACTTCGTACATTATGCACATTTCACCTAGACTCTGCCCCAGTCTCTGAGAGGTAAGGTCCATTTTTCTGTAACCTTGTACGAGGCTTTTGCACAAGCCTTTTCATCAGAGGCATGGTAAATGGTTTTAAGATCTGCAGCGAAGGCTTACGGATAACTCCGTTGTCACGAACTGTGTAATGAATGGCACCAATGTAAATCACCGGATATATTTCTTCCAGCGGACGGTTCTGCCATTCTTAAATTTCAGGAAGAATCTAATCTGTAACATCCGAGATGAATCCTTCTGAAGTTTCAAATCCGTAAATGTCCGGGATGGTATCTGAAATCTGCCGGGTTGTCATTCCTTTTGCATACATCGAGATTATCTTTGAATCGATGTTGTTATAGAAATGATAGAACGAAGCAATTGGAAAGCATCTGCGATAGCCGGCAGTATGAGATAACGGCTTCCAGTCTGAGAATTTACCATTATAAGCACGATTAAGAAGATGGGCATACTTATTAATTGACTTAGCTAACATACCTTCTTTCAACATTTTATCCATTAAGTGGGTTATTGATGTAGAAGAAAGCTTATCTGATTTAAGATAGGAATATATACGATTGAAGTCAGTCTGTAATTTTCTTGTAGGTAATTGTTTCCATACAGACTGTTTAGGAATGCAAAGTTCTGGTAAAATTCCAACGCTATAGAATATGCCAGTCATATTTCTGATACACCAATAGATTTGGTTGCATTGTATTCAGGATAATAAGCATAATAGACAAATTTTTGTTTGACGAATAAGTAGAACTTGGATAATTAGCGGATACGATACTTTCAACGATTGTCTAACATAATAACTCCATAGTGGCAATCATTATGTGGCAATAATTATTAGAAACGTAGTGTTTTTTACTATAACTACAGCAATGCAATGCAGTACAGATAGTGTTTAAAATAAAAAAAAGCTGGCAGCTACCTACTTTCCCGCGTGAGCAGTATCATCGGCGTAAGAGAGCTTGACTTCCGTGTTCGGAATGGGAACGGGTATTACCTCTCCACTATGGCCACCAGCATTTATTACATTATCAGAATGAAGGA
>JAZQNJ010000048.1:0-7284 GCA_045627285.1 Treponema sp.
CGGGCTACGGAGTTCAGGAAGCAGCCACAACGCTGGTCGGTCAAAGCTGCGGTGCGGGCCGTCAGGATCTTAAGCGCTCCTTCAGCTGGATTACAATTATTTACGGCATGACAATTATGGCTCTTATTGGTGTTGCCATGTATTTTGCCTGCCCTTATGTATTTAAGTTTATTACTCCGGACTTAGAAATACAGGCTTTGTCCGTAAAGGTTTTGCGCATTGAGCTTTTTGCAGAGCCAATGTTTGGAGCCAGTATAGTAGCTGCCGGGGCCTTGAGGGGGCGGGGTGACACTTTAATTCCAAGTGCCTTAAATCTTTTCAGCCTCTGGGTTGTTCGTCTCAGCTTAAGCCTTATTCTGGTAAAACCTTTTGGCCTTGTGGGAATCTGGATTGCCATGGCCGCAGAGTTGTGTTTCCGCGGCCTCGTTTTATTGATCAGAGTTGCTCAAAAGCAGTCTGCTTAAAAAATAAATAATAAGTGTAACAAAGCTTCCAATAAACGCTCCGGTTATAACGTCTGTAGGAAAGTGATTGCCGCTTAAAATGCGGAGAGCGAGTGTACTGGCAGCCATAAAGCAGGTAAGGGCAGCTGCAGTAATTTTACAGGCTTTATTTTCTTTTTGAGTCATAAACCAGCAGATAATAAAACCTGCAGCAACAAAGGCAATGCTTGCGTGACCGCTTGGCCATGAACGGCAAAAGTCTCCCGTTAAAAGTGCCTTTGCATCAGGATTTTCAAAATACATATAAGGCCGGAACCTTCCGCCAAGAGTTTTAAGAGCCTTGTAAACGCCTCCTGTGTAAAGAATGCACAAGCCGTAAACATAAACATTAAAGCAAACAGTTCTGAAGCTGCTCCAGGCTTTGTTTAACAGGGCTTTTACTCCAGGAATTGCAAATGCAAAAATAAAAACAAAAAGCTGTGCAAGTAGCAGAAATAAATCGCCGGCTTTATCAAGGGCCCTGCTGTAAGGCTGAGCCAGGGCAGCGTCCATTCGTGGAACAAGCTCCAGCGAAAGAGGCAGCGGCATTTCAAGCTTGGAAAGATCAGCTGCAGGAATAACCTTTTTTAAGAGAACTGCAGCAGCAAATACAAGAACACCACCGGCAAAAGCTGCACCCAGTATAAAAATATTTTTTTTGTTTAAGTTGAAAGTTTTCATAAAAAATCCTTAACGGTGTCTGGCAATTTCTTCCTGACAGAGACTGTCACATACTTCGTTGTATTCAACGCCGGCGTGGCCTTTTACCCATTTCCATTCTACGCTCATAGAAGAATTAAGGGCATCAAGAGCCATCCACAGGTCCTGATTTTTTACAGGCTTTTTGTCGGCAGTTTTCCAGCCTTTCTTTTTCCAGCTGAAAATCCACTGTGTAATTCCGTTTTTTACGTACTGCGAGTCAATGTTTACTTCAACAGGAATTCCGGCAAAGCGGGCAGTATTTTTAATGGCGCTGAGAGCAGAAATTGCAGCCATAAGTTCCATTTTGTTGTTTGTTGTAAGTTTTTCGCCTCCGCTGAGCTGTCTGGCCTGACCTTCAGCAATAATTACGCAGGCCCATCCCCCGGGACCAGGGTTTCCGGAGCAGCCTCCGTCGGTATAAACAATGATTTTTTCCATGGATTTTATTATATAAGAAAATCGTAGTATTAAAAAGAATAAAAAGGGCGTTCCCCTGACGGGGCCGGGCTTTCCTGGGTTCCGGCGTCTGACGCGCCTCCATTGCTGCGCAACGGCTTTGCCGCCCATCCAATCCCTAACGCATTTTCAGTTTGACACAGGCAAAAACACCATGTAGCCTTTATTTATGAGCAAAGTAGTTTTAATTACAGGGGCTTCCAGCGGTATTGGACTTACAACAGCCCTTGATCTTGTTAAAAAAGGTTTTACGGTTTACGGCTGTGCCCGCCGTACAAATTTAATGGAATCTCTGGAACAGGCCGGCGGACATGCTCTTTACATGGATCTTTACGATGAAGCTTCCGTAAAAAAATGCGTTGAAACAGTAATTGAAAAAGAAGGCAGAATAGATATTCTTGTAAATAATTCCGGCTTTGGTCTTGGAGGCGGTATAGAAGGCACTCCTCTTGAAGAAGCCAGAAAGCAGTTTGAAGTAAATGTTTTTGGTCTTGCCCTTATAACACAGCTGCTGCTTCCTGTAATGCGAAAGCAGCGTTCCGGCAGAATTATAAATGTGGCTTCAATTGCAGGCCGTTTCTCTTCGCCTTTTACCGGCTGGTATCATGCTTCAAAATACAGTGTAGAAGCCTTAAGTGATGCATTAAGAATGGAAGTAAGCGGTCTCGGCATAAAGGTAAGTATTGTAGAACCGGGGCCCGTACAGACTGACTGGGGAGTAATTCACGCCCAGAACATCAGAAAATTTCAGGGAAGCGGTGATTATGCAAAAGCAGCTGATGGAGTTGCCACCTGGTATGAAAACAGGTTTTTAAAGAAAAATACACTTCCGTCTCCGGAGTATATTGCAGGAATAATCGTAAAGGCTTGTACAGCACGGCATCCAAAAATCAGATATACCGCAGGCTTTAATGCAAAAATGTACGTATTTTTGAAAAAGCTTATGCCTGACTGGTTATTTGACTTCTGCATGAAAACCGTGCTTAAGGCCTGGTAAAAAGTTTTAGTAATATATGTATGTATAATCAGTTATAGAAACAGGCTTTGTACCTTCATAATACTTCAGTGCTTTAGCACTTCCGTCTGAGTTGTACTGGTATTCGTACATATAGCTTACTGTTACACCGTCATTTTCATAATACTTTTCAGACTTTACTTTTCCGTTTGAATCATATGTATATTCGCACATGTAGCTGAGGACAGAACCTGGTTCATCATATGTTTTTTCTGAAGTTACGTTGCCTTTTGTGTCGTATTCAGTTACTAATTTTGCATCCAGGTCACCGTTTTCGTCATAGCGGTATTCGCAGATTGCGTTTCCTTTTGCATCGTAGTCATATGAATACTTATATTCAGAAAAACTTGTCATGTTGCTGGCGTCGTAAATCTTCTTAGAAATTATATTGTCTTTATCGTCGTATTTAATCTTAGTTACAGAACTGAGAGTGATACCATCGTCATAATACAATTCTAAGGTCACATTTCCGTTGGAATCGTATTCGTATTCGTTTTTGTAGTCAAGAATTACTCCGTCTGTATAAACGGTTTCAGAAAGCAGGTTACCTTTTGAATCATATGTGCACACTGTTTTTTCAGTGAGGAATAAGTCTTTGTATTCTTTTTTTACAACGGCATTTCCGTTTTTGTCGTATTCATACTCGTTTTTTGAGCTGAGTTTTGTTCCGTCTTTGTAATGTTTAACGCAGACTTTGTTACCTTTTACATCGTATTCTTCAACAATTTTTTCTGTTGCATCGCTTTCAAGGCTGCGGTTAACTGCTGTTATTGATTTAACGATTGCCGGTGAGTCATCAGATTCATCTTCTTTTGAACAGCCTGTCATTGTGAGGGCAAGGGCTGCAATAAGTGTAAGACCTGTAATTTTTTTAGTAATGCTTTTCATTGTTTTACTCCTTGTTGCTATGAGTTCTATTTTACTGCAAACAAAGCTGTGAATAACAGTTGAAATTTTTATTTAACAAAAATTTACAGGGCGGTTTATAATTAAAAACTTTGTGTTATAATTTTGTCTGTTGCAAAAAAAGATGTCGGAGACTAATAATGAAAAAGTTTTATTCAATAAAAGTTTGTGCAGTAATTTTTGCTGCTGTAAGCCTTTTTACAGGATGCCAGAATTTTTTTGACGGTTCTTCTTTAAAAGATAATCTTAATTCTTCCATAAAATATGCAGGGGCAGAAAAGGTTTATGTAAATCTGGAATTAAGCCGCAATGTGTACGGCACTCTTTCAAATTCCGGACAGACAGAGTTTGTTGTAGGCTATGCAAAAACTTTAAGCTTTATTGCTAATTCTGATTATAATTTTGACGGCTGGAAGCTTTTTAATGGTGAATCTGAAGTTAAATTAGTTAAAGAGGATTTTTCTAATGACTATATAAAGTTTTCTTCAGCTTCTGTAAAAAGCGACGGTGTACGCAAAACTTACTCTGTTGATGTTACTTTGCTTAAAGCTGTTGAAAATCTCAGGCTTTCTCCTTCCTGCAGTTTAATTGATGACAGTACTGCACCTGAGTTTTACGGAGATTTTTTAATTTCCGGAACTAAAGAAAACTGGGAAAATAAAAAGTATCTTCTTAAAGAGTATGAAACTCCTGAAAAATATGACAATTCTGCCTTTAACAGGTCAAACGGCCTTTATTTTTCATTTAATGCAAAAGAAGAAGACAGCGACAGCATTTTTTTAAGGGTTTATGAGTATCCCACACTGGGAGCTAAGGATTTGTTTTTAGATTGCAGATGGTCTTCTGTTCCTCTTGTTACTGAATATATAGATTTTAAGCAGGACGGTTCAGGACTTTTTACAACAACAAATGAGTATATTTTTCATGAATTAAAGACAGAAACAGATGTTTATGTAAAGGTTGTTTTTGAGCTGTATGATGCATCTGGCAATGTCTGTCTGTATCCTGTTACATACTACGCCGGTAAAGATACTAAAGCTTCCTGTGAATTTTTTATTGAGTCTGCCAGTGATGTTGCAAAAAATATTGACTGGAATGCCCCTACCTGGAATAAGGATAATTTTGTACATGAAGGTGATACTATTGAATCCTTGATTTCAAAATTCAGTAAATACAGGGTTTTAGCAACAAAAGAATCGGATGATCTTTACTGTGGGGGAAAAAGAGACCTTCTTACTTATTCATATTTTTACAGTATTGATAATATAAATTTTAAACCTCTGGAATTAAGTAATTTCGAAAAGAGTCCTGATTATACTGATAATTTTACTGAGTATGCAGAAATAGATTTTTCTGATGCAGACAGATCCAGGGGTATATATTTAAAAACAGTAGTTACAGATGAAATTGGAAACACTTCCAGTGATATAACTTATATACCGCATTCTGCGGATATTCGTGGGTTAAAACTTTTTAATGACAAGAATTTGTCTGTTATAAATAATCGTGATAGTACACTTGGAAGTTTTGAAAAAAAATTCATATGTTTTTACTGTTCGGATAATAGCCCGAATATACAGATGCGTAAGTATTCAGATGATACTCTGTTATCAGTTCCTATCATTGAAGGAGCAGAAGAATACACTTTACTGGTTTTACAGGGATGGGAGTCTGGAAAAAGTTGTGCACTTGTTTCTAATCTTTCTGTTATTAATACTAAAAATATAGGTGGTACTAATATTCCACTGGATCATACTCCGGAACAATTTTCTGTGGAACTGGAATCCTGCGGCAAAAATACAGGTCTGTTTAACATAAAAGTAACTTCCGACAGTCTGGCAGATTTTGAAAACTATGATGACGTTCATTGTACTTATGATAATTTGTTTGCCAGTTGTTTAGGTTATCAGAATGGTTCTTCTGTAATTTATCCAAGAGACAAACAGGGCTACTTCATATTAAAAAATCTTCCAGGTGAAGCAGTTTTTTATCCTAATGCAAATTTGTCTGTCAGCGGGGTAAAAGATAACAGTTATGTGTTCAGATCCGATGAATACTATTTTAGAACACAGTTTAATGAAAATAACATTCCGGATAATGAACCTCCGCAGCTGTCGGATTGTGTGAAAAAATATATAACAAGTCAAAAAGAAATACTTATTCGTGAAAACCAGTTTGAGTTTAATGATCTTCATAATGAATTGAATTTTACTGTTTATGACCGCTCAGGTTTTGCCCTGGATTCAGCGGGAAAAGGTAAGGTAATTGTTTATTACACAACAGTTCAGAAGGTACGCACAGAAGAAGAAATAAAGCAGCTTAAGCATCTGGATCTGGAATATACAGAAGAGTCTATAAAAAAAGATGAAAGCATAACTAATGATAATGTAAACAGCCTGAGTAAAAAGCCATACAGCATGGACTTTACAGTTCCGCTGTACGACTTTGCTGAAACAAAGTATCAGCTTTATATTTATGTAGAAGACAGTTCTACTCAGGCAGAAGGTCATAATTACTGCTATAAAGAATTTATTGTTAATTTAGATAAAGTGCCGTTTAAAATCAGTGATTGTAAGCCATATAAAGACGGTGCAGAAATGAAAAGTTATGCCATGGATCTTGGCACCTTTAATCAGGGTGTATATGCTGTATTTAATGGAAGTGAATTTATAACGTTCCCAGAAAAAAATAACCAGAATAACGGCTTTTTTAACCGGGTAGTTTTTTATAACGAAGATTATGATGTATATTCATATCCTATTTATTTCTTGGCATATGAAGCTGAGTGTAATGTAAAGAATATGCATGTGTATAAGAATAATTATACAATTATGTATGACCAGCCATGTCTTGTAGAAACAGTCTGGAGTGAAAAAAACTGGGGCGATGACGATGAGTTTAGTCCAGCCAGGTGGATTTACCACACACCTGAAAGTCATAAAGTCGGAAGAACAATGCTTTTTCCTAACGGTGGTGAACTGGGAACCGGTACTATGTGCAATTACAATGTAGAAGAAGAAGCTTATAAATTTTATTATGAAGAAGGATATTACTGTGTAATCGTCCATTTTGCCGACGGCACAACAATGATGAGCCCCGTACGTCCAATTCAGTAAATCGGTGCGTAATTTTCTTTCCGGCGAAAACAAAGCCCAGCCCGGATTGGAGCTGCGGCGAAGCCGTCCCCCGCCGGGCGGGGGATGAAGGCGCCCTGACGCCGGAACAGCAGAAAGCCGGTTTTTTAATATTTTTTATTGCCGTTTAATCCATTTTTTTGTATTTTTAAAGAGGGTAGCTCCTAAAAAAACTTCCCAAAATAATATAAACAATTTGAACACATTTATAATGTATGCCTGAAAAACATGCGGAGTTGGGGGCCTGACAACCGGACATTTGCAAACGTACCAGTTTTCTTGTCAAACCAAAAGGCTTTTACGTAACTGCAATACCCTTGTCTAGGCTTGCACCTGGAGGATTGGCAGGAACCCAACGGGAGCTTGTTTTTTAGACTTTGAAAATTATTGTGTTCAGACAGGAGATATAAATGGCTAAACAGTTGATTTTTAATGAAGAAGCCCGCAAAAAGATGCTTTCTGGTGTTGAACAGATTGCTCAGGCTGTAAAGGTAACACTTGGTCCTTGCGGTCGTCTCATTATGCTGGACAAAAAATTCGGTGCACTAACTATTTCTGAAGATGGTGTTTCTGTTGCTAAAGAAGTTGA
>JAZQNJ010000049.1:0-13162 GCA_045627285.1 Treponema sp.
AGGTAAAACAACAACTTCTGAACGTATCCTGTTCTACTGTAACAAGATTCACGCTATTCACGAAGTTCGTGGTAAAGACGGTGTTGGTGCTGTAATGGATAACATGGAACTGGAACGCGAACGCGGTATTACAATCCAGTCAGCAGCTACTCAGGTTCAGTGGAAAGACACAACAATCAACCTGATTGACACACCAGGACACGTAGACTTCACAGTAGAAGTTGAACGCTCACTCCGCGTTCTTGACGGTGCTATCATGATTCTTTGTGCCGTTGCTGGTGTTCAGTCACAGTCTATTACTGTAGACCGTCAGCTCAAACGTTATCATGTACCTCGCGTTGCATTTGTAAACAAATGTGACCGTCAGGGTGCTAACCCAGTTCGCGTATGTGGACAGCTCCGCGACAAGCTCGCTCTCAATGCTCACATGGTTGAACTTCCAATCGGTCTCGAAGACAAACTTGAAGGTGTTGTTGACCTGGTTGGCCTCAAAGCAATCTACTTCGATGGAGCTAATGGTGAAGAACTGCGCTATGCAGAAATCCCAGCTCACATGAAAGATGATGTTGCAAAATTCCGTGCAGAACTCGTAGAAGAAGCTGCAAACTTTGATGATGACCTTATGGAACTTGTACTGGAAGGTGGAGAACCAACAGAAGAACAGCTCATTGCTGCTATCCGTAAAGGTACTCTTGCTGAACAGTTTGTTGGTGTATTCTGTGGTTCAGCTCACGTAAACAAAGGTATCCAGCCACTTCTCGATGGTGTACTCCGCTACCTTCCTGATCCAACTGAAGTTCACAACTACGGTCTTGATCTCGACAAAAACGAAGAACAGGTTGAACTTTTCAACGTTCCAGATAAGCCATGTGTTGCACTGGCATTCAAACTTGATGACGGCCAGTTCGGTCAGTTAACATATATTCGTATCTACCAGGGACGTCTTCCAAAAGGTATTGAACTTACCAACACTCGTACAGGAAAACGCTTCAAGGTTGGTCGTCTCGTTCGTATGAACTCAGCTGCAATGGAAGATATCAACGTTGGTGAACCAGGAGACATTTGTGCTCTCTTTGGTGTTGACTGTGCTTCAGGTGATACATTCTGTGCAGAAGGAATCAACGTAGCTATGACTTCTATGTTCGTTCCAAAGCCAGTTATCTCACAGGCTATCAGACCAAAGGACAAATCTGCTGCTGCTAACTTTGCCAAGGCTCTTAACCGCTTTACAAAAGAAGACCCAACATTCCAGACAGAACTTGATCCAGAATCAAACGAAACAATTATCAAAGGTATGGGTGAACTTCACCTTGCTGTATATGTTGAACGCATGAAGCGTGAATACAAATGTGAAGTAGAAGTAACACCTCCAAAGGTAGCTTACCGCGAATCTATTCAGGCTCGTGCAGACTTCAACTACACACACAAAAAGCAGACTGGTGGTTCTGGTCAGTACGGTCGTGTAGCAGGTATCATGGAACCTCTTACTGAAAAAGACTACGAATTTGTAGATGCAATCAAGGGTGGTGCTATTCCTAACGAATACATCCCATCTTGTGACAAAGGTTTCAAACGTGCTATGGAAAAGGGTTCTCTTATCGGTGCTCCTGTAGTAGGTGTTAAAATGACTGTAAATGATGGTCAGTATCACCCTGTAGACTCTTCAGATATCGCATTCCAGACTGCAGCTATCGGTGCTTTCCGCGAAGCTTATGAAAAAGCTAAGCCAGCTATCCTTGAACCAGTTATGAAGGTATCTATCGAAGGTCCAACAGAATTCCAGGGTAATATGTTTGGTCTTATCAACCAGCGCCGTGGTGTAATCCTCGATTCTACAGATGAAAACAACCAGTCAACAGTAAACGCTGAAGTACCACTTTCAGAAATGTTCGGATTCTCTACAATCCTCCGTTCTTCAACTCAGGGTAAAGCTGAATTCACAATGGAATTCCTGAAATACGGTAAGGTTCCAAATGCTGTAGCTGATGAACTCATCAAAAAGTATCAGGAATCTAAAAAGAACGGCTAATACTCTGTTCTAATATACATGGAGTCAAGGCACATCAACTCTTAAAGCCCCGGCTCCGTGTTTTGAGGGTTTGTACTTAACCCTCAATTAAATGGTTCGGCTTTATTTCCGGATCTAACTTAAAAAAGGAGAAACCCATGGTTAAACAGGATCTTTTCAATAAAAGCCCGGTTCGCCTTTTCGACACTGCTACAAACGGTGGTCTCGAAGCTGGTAAAATCGGTCTCGTAACATCAAAAAAAGGTTTGGGAAAAACATCTGTACTGGTTCAGTTCGGTATGGATACTCTCTTGAAGGATGAACAGCTTGTTCACGTAACATTTGACCTTCATTCTTCAAATGTAATTTCTTGGTACGATGGAATCTTCACAGAAATTGCAAAAAAATCTGCAGGAAACAGCATTGAACTTAAGAGCGAAACTGTTTCAAAACGCACAATCCTTAACTTCTCTCTTGATAACTTCTCAGTTACAAAAGTTGTTAATACACTTAAAGCACTCTCATCTGCTGGAATCGCTGTTAAAGGCGTTGTAATGGATGGAATCGACTTTACAAAAGTTTCAGAAGAAGATGTAAAGACTGTTGCTGATTATGCAGCAGCTGAAAAAGTTACAATCTGGACTTCTGCAACATCTGAAGGTTCAAAACTTGCTGAAGTAGTACCAGCAAATCTTGAAAAATACTTCGCTGCTGTAATCAACCTTAACCAGACAGGTTCAAGCGTAGCTCTCGACGTTCTCAAACTGAACGACAAGAAAGACGTAAACACAGGTCTTAAGCTTGATTCAAAAACACTTCTTATTAGTAAATAAGTTTTGTTAACAAAAGGGGCTGTCTAAAAGTTCAACCTACGATGGTAGAGCTTTTTAGACAGCCCCTTTTTTTTGTAATAATCATTTCAACAATTTCAATGGCCGCTACAGCAATTACTTATCGGACAATCTGTAACTGATGTCTATCTCCAGGGAAAAAGAAATCCTTTAAGGTTTCTGGTACCTGTAAGTTCTTTGTCTTCTGCGAGAAGCTCTTCCCAGGGAACATCATTTCTTTTATCTTTATCGTTTTGAAATTCCGGATGTTCTTCCAGCCAGTCATATTTGTATAAAAGAATTCTAAGGGCATTAGTTGTTGTAATAGTAATTCCATTAAAGCCTACTATTGTCCCTAGCGTTGCAATTGTAATCAGTACGAGAAAACAATTTATCAAAAAAACTCCAAAAGAAACTTTTGAATTATCAAAATAAATAATAAAGGATTTCTTTAAACACTTTAGCATTGTATTTTCTTCCTGAAGAAAATACAGAGGCACAAACCATTGCAATGCCAGAACACAGATTAAAACAAACCAGGCAAGAATTGCGGCCACCAGCAGCATTAAAAAACTGCCCTGAAAGAAAAATCCACGAAGATAATATGCAAAAGCAAACCAGGATACACCAATAAAACAGACAATAAGTACACCAGTCACAAATCCTCTTAAAAAGGTAGTTTTAAGTGACCGAAAAAAAAGTCCCCATGAAGGTGTATTAAAATCAGCAATTTTTCTTGCATTGGCACCCCAGGCAAACACAAGCCCCATAAACAGACCTGCACCTGCAGCAAGTCCTGCAAGTGCATAGCCAACATGACCTGTTCCCCAGAAATAAATACCCAGATAAACACCAGACAACACTGCCATATTCAACAGATTTCCAGGAATTAAATATAGCAATGTATCCCAGATGTCATAAAAATTCTTTTTTAGAAAAAATTTAAACATATTTTACCTAGAACAATCCTGAAATTACACCGTTGTCGTCAACATCAATATTCATAGCAGCCGGCAATTTTGGAAGCCCAGGCATAGTCATAATATCCCCTGCAAGTATTACGACAAAACCTGCTCCACTGTAAAGCTGGCAGTCACGGACAGGAAATACATAATCCGTTGGAGCACCGTAAAGTTTTGGATCATGACTGATAGAATTCTGAGTTTTTGCAATACATACAGGAAGATCTTTGTAACCAAGTTCTTCATATTCTCTAAGCTTTTTAATAACGCTGGCAGGAAATTCAACAGACTTTGCACGATAGATTTCTTTTGCAAGTACACGGACCTTATCTGCAAGAGAAAGATGCGATTCATAAAGATAATGAAATTTTGCTTTTCCGCTGTCAGCTATTGAAGCAACAACTTCTGCAAGCTCTGTCATACCTTCACCACCTTTACCCCAGCCTTCACAGAGAACAGCCTTACTGCCTTTTGATTCACAAAGCTTCTGGAGAAGTTCAATTTCTTCTGCTGTATCTGTTACAAACTTGTTAATTGCTACAACTGATGGAACACCAAATTTGGAAATATTTTCAATATGAACTGCAAGGTTTTCAAATCCAGCTTGAAGGGCCCCGATACTTGGTGTTGAAAGATCTGCTTTTGCCATGCCACCATGCATTTTAAGAGCACGAACAGTTGCAACAATTACAACTACATCCGGACTTATTCCAGCTGCCCGGCATTTTATATCCATAAACTTTTCAGCCCCAAGATCAGCTGCAAATCCTGCTTCTGTAACAACGTAATCACCAGTTGCCAGTGCCGCACATGTTGCATTAATAGAATTAGTTCCCTGAGCAATATTTGCAAAAGGACCACCGTGTACAAATACAGGATTTTTTTCAAGAGTCTGTACAAGATTTGGACGTATTGCATCTTTTAAAAGAGCAGCAATTGCTCCCGTGCATTTAAGCTCACCAAATTTTACAGGTCGTTTATCGTATGTCTGGCAGATTGTAATATTATCAATGCGATTTTTAAGATCTGTAATCGATGTAGACAGACAGATAATTGCCATAAGCTCTGAAGCAACCGCAATTGTAAAATGATCTTCCCTTGGAATACCATCCATGCGTCCACCAAGACCGATTGTAATGTTACGAAGAGCACGATCATTAAGGTCGAGACAGCGCTTCCATGTAATAGTACGGGAATCCAGACGAAGCTGATTTCCCTGCTGAATATGATTATCTATAAGAGCTGCAATTAAATTATTGGCAATTGAAATGGCATGAATGTCACCGGTAAAGTGAAGATTAATGTCCTCCATTGGAACAATCTGTGCATAACCACCTCCACAGGCACCACCCTTTACACCAAAGCAAGGGCCCAGAGAAGGTTCTCGAAGTGCAATTACTGCCTTTTTACCAATTTTATTAAGACCGTCACCAAGACCAATGGAAACAGTAGACTTACCTTCTCCAGCTGGAGTTGGAGTAACGGCTGTTGTTAAAATAAGCTTTCCCCTGGAGCGAGGATCAGCAACTTTTTTTTGAAAGGCGTTTAATTCGGACATTGTAATTTTTGCCTTGTATTTTCCATAAAAATCAAGACCTGATTCTTCAATTCCAATTTTTGCAGCTACTTCTGTAATAGGAGACATTACATTTTTTTGAGCAATTTCAATATCAGTAAGCATAAACATACCTCACAATAATAAGTCTTTCTATTATAAAGGAATATAGATGTAAAGGGAATAGAAATTAACCGATATGCAAGTTTAACTCCATTACAAGAATTATTATGCTTCCCTACTGGTATGAACCAGTTATTCTCAGTCTAAAGAATCCAGTTATTAAGAAAATCAGCTATTCCATCCTGGTCATTGCTTTTTCTTGTATTGAAGCGGCTTAACTCTTTTATGGCATCCTGACCATTGCACATGGCAACACTGTATTCAACAGCACGGAGCATGGACTCGTCATTAAAGCTGTCTCCAAAAGCCATTGTCTGGTTATGAGGAACTTTAAGCTGGTCTGCAAGCCATATAAGAGACTGGCCCTTTCCTACTCCCGCAGGCATGATTTCAATAAAGTATGGTTTGCTTGTAAAAACATCAGCTTTTCCATTTAGTTTATCCTTCAAAACCGGCAGTACCTGCTGAACCTGTTCCACCGGGGCTGGAATAATCATTTTTGGATAGCCTTTGGCAATGTAGGAGTCAAACTCTTCTTCTACGCGGAAATTAAGATTGCAGAGAATACTATCTTTTCTTGTCCATTCTGTATCCCTGTCTGCTACGATTGAGTCCTCATCGGCAACGTGGCATCCTAGCCCAAGGCTATCTGCCAGGTGATGAACTTCCTGAAGTGTTTTTCCATCCAGACCAAGTCTACGCAATGGAAGCCGTGTATGAAGATCAAAAACAGAAGCACCGTTAATGGCAATGATATAACGGCCGGCCTGAGTTCCTGCAATATTAAGTCTGTGAACATGTGGCAGAATTCCCCGTTCTGTACGGCCCGAACAAAGAACAATATAAATACCACGACGGGCGCATTCCTGAATGGCGGCAACTGTATCGTCGCTTACGGTACATTTATCGTTGAGAAGTGTATCATCAAGATCAAAGGCAATTAAGCCTACTTTGAGTTTTTGAGACGGAAGTTTATTTGATGGTGTAACCTGCAGAGAAGATCCGTTATTTTTATCCATATTTATATTATATCAAAAAAATGCCACTTGCGTCCGTAAGATCTGCAATATAAACTAAGGTTCATGCAGTATTCAAAAAATTCCATAATGAATTTAATTTCTCACCTTCACTCTCAGGGACAGGATTTTATTAACCGTAAACTTTCTGTTAAAGGATTAGGTGAACTTACCTCTTCCCACGGAAACATTCTTTACTGTTTAAGCACAAAAGAGCACATGACTTTAGGTGAACTGACCCAGGCCATTAACAGAGATAAATCTACTACAACTGTTCTGGTGCGAAAGCTGCAGACTGCAGGCCTTGTTGAATTAAAAAAAGATAAAACCGACAGCCGCAAAAAAATCATAACCCTTACAGAATCAGGAAAAACCTATACTCAGGATATGAGTGCCATAAGCCGTCATCTGCTGGAAACTGCCTGGAAAAATTTTGACGACCAGGAACAGGAAACTCTTCTTTCTCTACTTACAAAACTTTCTAAAAATCTGAATAACTGATTGACAATAGTTTTATATAAAACTATATTTTCTGTCAGAGGTTATTATGAAATCAATTATTTCCAAATTTGCTTTTGCTTTACTTTGTTTTTCTTTAGTTTTTAGCCTTTCTTCATGTGGTAAGAGCAGCAGAAAATCAATCGCAGTTTTTATTCCTGGAATTATGGCAGACAGTGCTACTTACGCAAAACTTGCAAAGGGCGTAACACAGGCTGTTGAAGAATACAACGAAGGTAAAATCGAAAACCAGAAAGTTGAACTTACTGTAATCGAAGCAGGTACAACTCAGTCTGAATGGCAGCCAAAAATCACTGCACTGGCAGCAACTGGAAAATACGACGTTATCATTTCTTCAAATCCTTCCCTTCCGGAACTTTGTAAACCAATCTGCAGGGACTTTCCTTCTCAAAAGTTTATTCTTCTTGATGGTTTTTGTGATGATGAAAAACAGATTTACTCTGTAAGCTACAACCAGCGCCAGCAGGCATACATTTCCGGCTATATGGCAGGCCTTACTTCTAAAACAAAGAAGCTTGGCCTTATTGCAGCCCAGGAATATCCAATCATGAACGAAGTTTTCCGTCCATATTACCTTAAGGGGGCTCAGGCAGCAGATCCACGCTGTACTGTAGACTTCCGTCTCGTTGGAAACTGGTACGATGCAACAAAAGGTGCTGAACTTACAAAGGCTCTTGTAAGCACCGGAGTTGATGTTATCCTTCCAATCGCAGGTGGTGCCGGACAGGGCGTAATTGCTGCCAGCGTTGAACTGGGAACAAAAATCGTATGGTTTGACGAAAATGGTTACAACAAGGCTCCTGGAACAATCGTAAGCTGCACTCAGATGCATCAGGACAGAGCTGGTTACCAGACTGCAAAAGCTTATCTGGAAGACAAAATTGAATTTGGTACCTGCCGCGTAGTTGGTTCAATTGCTGATGGCTTTACAGAACTTATTACAGACAACGAAAATTACGGTAAGTACAATCCTCCTGAGATTCAGGAAAAGATGTCAGCACTTATCGAGGACTTAAGAATAAACGGTCTTAAAGACTAAACTTACCCGGCAGGCAACTGCCGGTTTTTGTGTTTTATGGATATTGAACTTAATCACGTATATAAATCATTCGGCTCAAAAGAAGTTCTCCGGGACGTTAGTGTCCGTTTTGAGGGCAGCAAAATCAATGCCCTGCTGGGTGAAAATGGTGCCGGAAAAACAACTCTGGCAAACATTCTGTGCACTTACCCTGGTGTTTTTAAGGTAAATCAGGAACCTCTCTTAAGTGCCGGGATTTCCGTAAAACAGAATATTCTTCTTGGAACAAAGCATTCCAGAAAAATCATTTACAGACATGCAGAAGAACTTAAGAACAAATGGTGTCCGGACCTTGATCTGAACAAAAAAGTATCGGACTGTTCAGGACGGGAAAAGTTTTTTACATCCCTTATAGGCTGCCTTGTTCAGTTTCCACAGATGCTGATTCTGGATGAACCTGGACGCACCCTGGACTGGGTTGACCGCAGGCTCTTATACTCAAATCTCCGGCAGTTTGCCAAAACCGGCTGTAACATTGTTGTAATAACTCATTCCATTGAGGAAGCCCAGCTTTACACTGACACAATTACAATTCTAGAAGACGGTTGTGTAAAAGCCGTTTACGATGACAGTCAGGATTTTGAACCTGCCATGTTTAAGTTCTCTGCCCGCAGAGGGGGGCTTGGGGGAACTCCCCCAGGAGATGGGGGTGTGTCGAAAACGGCAGAGCCGGTTGAGACCAGGGGGAAGGCTTTCCCCCTTCCTCCTCTTAAAAACAGCATTTTTTCAGTACGCAACTTAAGCTGCTCTCCCAGATTGAGGCCTTCCATTAAAAACTTTAATTTTGATGTGGAAAAGGGAAAAGTAACCTTAATCAGCCTCTCTGCAGAAAACGGACTTTTTACTCTTGAAGATGTTATCACGGGCATGACAAAAAACACCGTACATGGAAAGCTTTACTGGCGTACAACAAAAAAACAAAAGACAAAGCTCCACAGCAGAAACTTTTTTTGGCGGCCGCTTACTGCCAGGGCTGTGCGAAATCTCTACGGCAAAAACAAAACATCTATTCTTTTCAGCGAAAAAAATATGAGGGCTTCTAATCCGATGCTCACAGTTGAACAGGCTGTTTCCGTAAACATGCCTAAAAACACAAAGGATACAGCAGACTTTGCAAAAGACATTATCAACAAGGCAAGAATCAATACGGGGCCTCAGGAAAAAATCAGTTCCCTCAGCGGCGGTATGCTTCAGAAGCTGATTCTTGAACGGGAACTTAACCTGGACTCAAAATTTCTTATTCTCTGTGAACCTTTGCAGGGACTGGACTACACCAGCACTATGGAAACCTGCCGCAGAATCAAGGCCCTGACTTTTACCGGAAAAACTGTTCTGGTTTTAAGCAGCGTTGAGTATCCACCGATTTTTGTGGACAAGGAATACAAATACGGAGGCGAACAGTGAACCTTTACTTTTTAGGCAATATGCTCAATTACGCAAGCCTCCTGATGATTGCAGGCACCGGAGCCTGTTTTGCCCTTAAAAACGGCCAGATGAATCTTGGAGGAGAGGGTCAGATTTACGCCGGCGGCTTTACTGCGGCCATTGTAATGACAAGACTTTCTGAAGTGCTTCTGCCACGGGCCATGGAACTGTGGTTGGGCACATTTATTCCTTCTGTAATTATTATTACGGCAGGTGCCTTATCGGCTGCACTGGCTGGATTTTTAATGAGTGGTTTATCTGCCCTCCTCCGGTACAAAAAAGACGCCGCAGAACTTTTAACAAGTTATCTTTTAAGTGCTGCAGCAATTCCTGTTCTGGACGGAGCCATCAGCGGCCGGTTCCGCACAACAGAAGGAAACCTTCTTGCCACTGCATTTATTGACCAGTGCCTCCGTTTTACAAAATGGCTGAGACCTTCCTTCCTCAACATAACTTTTGCCTGGGGAATCTTTATTTGTGCTGCAGGAGCATGGGTTTTGTACCGTTCAGCCTTTGGAAAAAGAATCTATCTTTTTGGCAATACCAGAGAATTTGCCCTGGGATCCGGCTTAAACGAATTTGAATGCACCTGGCAGCCCTTCTGTTTAAGCGGAATACTTCACGGACTTACAGGTTTTTTTGCTGTGGCTGGAACTTATTACACCTGCCATTCAGGATTTTATGCAGGTATGGGATGGAATGCTCTGAGTATTGCACTTATTGCCCGCAGAAATCCTCTTCTTCTTTTGCCGGTGGCAATTCTTTACAGTCTTCTGTACTCAACTGCCACACAAATTGTACTTATGGGAACAACGGGCTTTGATATTTCTACTTTGATTCAAGGCCTGGTACTTTTGAGCATTGCCTTTATTCACTTTAAAAAAGGAGAAAAAAAACAGTGACTTTGTATCAGATTTTAGCTTTATCCATTCCTCTTTTACTGGCAAGCTTTGGTGCCCTGGCAAGTGAATATGCAGGACGCATGGCAATTTTTATGGAAGGTGCTATTAACCTGGGTGCATTTCTTTGTTTTGCCTTCAGTGTTCTTACAGGCTCTGTTACTGCCGGCGTTATTTTAAGCCTTGCTTTCTGCACCGCAATTTTTGCCCTTTTAAGCCGCATTATCGAAAAAAACAGCTTTAATCCATTTATCATTTCCCTGGCAATTAACCTTCTGTGCAGCGGCCTTATCAGTTTTTTAAGCGTAATGATTTTTGGAACACGAGGTGTTCTTACTCACCCGACCTTCTTCCTGGATGCAGCAACTGTACGGCTTGTCAGTACAATTACCGGCTGTGCCATGGTTCTGATCAGCGTAATTATTCTTTTTACAACAAAACAGGGGCTCTACCTGCGTATTACAGCCAGTGACGATGATGTTCTTGAAAAACGGGGGATCAATACTCAGAACATTAGAATTGCCAGCTGGGGGATTGCCGCTTTTTTTGCTGCTGCTGCCGGCTGTGTATTTGCTTTAAGGCTTAACTCTTTTGTACCGGGCATTGCCAGCGGAACCGGCTGGATTGCTCTGGCGGCAGTTTTTCTGGGCAAAAAAAATACTGCAGCCGTAATTGGTGCAGTATTCCTTTTTACAGGTGCTCAGTTTGCAGCAAGCAACCTGCAGAATTTTACAAGTTTTGTGGCAGTACCATCATCAATTCTTCTGGCACTGCCTTATGCCGTAGCACTTGTATGCATTTTGTTTAGTAAACGCTCAAGATCTTAGCAAGTTTTTCTTTACCAATGATTTTCATAAAGTTTGCAAGGCGTGGGCCCTGATCCTTTCCGATTAAAGCGTGGTAAAGGGCTGTAAAGAGGGTCTTTGCATCAAGGCCCATTTCTGTTGCGATGTCATACATAGCCTGCTGACATTCCTTGTCCATGGCAAAAGTTCCAACCTTAGGTACAACTTCGTCACGAACACGCTTAACTGCAGTAAGCATGTCGCCTGTAATGTCTTCTGCCTTTGAACCGTCTTCACGGAGGGCAAAGCACATATCAGGAGCGCAGTCTGGTGCAGATTCATTGATCCAGTACCAGGCACAGGCACAACGGCGGCGCAGTGTTTCTTCCTGTTCAGGTTTAACATCACCGAGAGAAGCAATAACAGCATCTACGTCACCAGAGTAAGTCTGAAGAAGAGTTGTCAAAAGACGGAATGGGACCTGATATGGCATTACCTTTGGCATACCGTCAATCTGGCTCAATTCATAAAGGCGCTTTTCGCGGAGAAGAAGCTGTTCACGCTTTGCAGGATCCTTTTCTTTTGGCTCTTCAACACCCCATACAAGGCGTTCAGTGCGGTCATAAGCTTCATAAAGAGTAATTACATCAAGGTCAAATGAGATTGAGAATTCGTGGTCAACCTTGTTAGAAGCAAAAATGTAGCGGAGAACTTCGCCCTGGTAAACTTCAAGAGCATCAACAAGAGAAATTACTTTACCCTTAGAAGAAGACATTTTTCCAGGAACACCCTTAAGCTTAACAAAGTCGTATTTCATTGTTACAGGAGCATCCCAGTTGTAAAGTCTTTTTGAAACAAGCTTAGCTGTATCGTAAGAACCGCCCGGAGAAATATGATCTTTTCCGCCTGGTTCAAAGCAAACCTGTTCTTCGTTCCATCTCATAGGCCAGTCAACGCGCCAGCCCAGCTTAAATTCTTTTGAAGTGCGGAGGTCGCCCTTTTCAACATGGCCACAGGCATTACATTTGTAAGTAATTCCATATTCGCCATCATATTCAGTAATTTCAGTTTCGTCCTTGTTACATTTGCAGCAGAAAGCAGCCACAGGCCAGTAAACGTCACTGTCCTTCATTTTGTGGTCGTCATCGCGGTATTCGTTGAGACAGGCCTTAATAACGTCACGCTTCTGCATGGCAATTTTCATACCTTCAGTGTAGCGGTTAGCACGGTAGCGGCTTGCCTGATATAAAAATTCAGGATGAATACCAACGCGAGGAAGCTGCATTTCAATATCCTGTTCGTGGTGGCGTGCATAGTTTTCGTCACGGTCAAAAGTATCTGGAACCATTGTAATAGGATAACGAAGATATTTTTCAAGAACTTCAGGTTTTGGCATGTTGGCAGGAACCTTACGGAAAACATCGTAGTCGTCCCATGAATAAATAAAGCGTACATTCTTGCCCCGGTCACGGAGAGCCCGAACAACCAGGTCTACAGTAATGATTTCGCGGAAGTTACCGATGTGAACAGTTCCCGAAGGAGTAATTCCGGAAGCACAAGTGTAGGAATCCCGGTCTCCCTTTGCCTTGATGATGCGTTCTGCCTGCTGGTCAGCCCAGTGACAGAGTTCGTTAGCATTTCTTTCTGACATATATTTCCTCAAAAATTAATTTTCGTGTGAGCTTTTATTTTATTAAAAAACAATGATTTAGACAATCAACAGGGGGGGGCCGGCTTCGCCGTCGCTGCGTCCGCCTTTCGCTAACGCTCATCTACTTTGGTCAACCAAAATTGTAACACTTACAACCGATTATTATGCTACAAAGCGAACTTCATAAGGTGTTCTGTGATTGTTGTATGTATGCGTACGGTTCTGGTTGTACCAGATGTATGCAAAATCATTGATAGCCTTATAAAGATCTTTTTCTTTTGAATATTCATGAACATTCAAAAGTTCCGTTT
>JAZQNJ010000050.1:0-13193 GCA_045627285.1 Treponema sp.
GTTATAAATCACAGAATGCTGATGACGGAATTACAGTAGGTGGTGTTGATCATGTATCTACAGAAGGTGAAACAATTAATGTTGATTGTTCTTCTGTAACAAGTCGGAGGCCAAGCGGTCTTAGGAAGACAACTGCTGGTAACAACTCCTTGGCTCACAGAACGACATGGCTACGATCCGACTTGTTATAAATCACAGAATGCTGATGACGGAATTACAGTAGGTGGTGTTGATCATGTATCTACAGAAGGTGAAACAATTAATGTTGATTGTTCTTCTGTAACTCTTACTGATTTTAACGGAATTAAATACTTAAAAATTGTTAGTATCGGAACAGCTGGTTCAACTGGTGACAAAGCTTATATTTATAAGATTGTAGTTACTACATACTAAAAATTGTTTCAAATAAATTGGAGTTTTAACTTCATTTTGTTTAATCTTTCACTGAACTAATCCTTCAGTGATCAAAACTTCAAAGACCAGTCCGCTTATTCAGGGGGCTGGTCTTTGTTGTATTTTCTTCTAGAACACTACGGAGGTTTTATGAAAAAAATCTTAAATAAATTCCTTAAACTTTCACTGGCATTTATGATGGCTGGTGCTCTTTTTACTTCTTGTTCTCACGATGATCAAAGTTCAAAAGAAGTATCAAAAGTTACTATTACCGCGGAAAATGACAAAACTGTTTTAAGAGCAGGTGAAACAGTTCAGCTTACTGCAACTCCAGCAAGTCCTAACTATATCTGGTCTTCTTCAAAATCAACTGTGGCCAGGGTAAGTGCTACTGGTCTTGTAACTGTTGCAAATCCAATTCCTGCTGCAATTGAGCTTCCTTACACTGTAAAAATTTCTGTACTTAATTCTGTATCAAATGAAACTGGTGATATTGAATTTACTATAGAGGAAACTTGGGAAGATAAAATAAATGCAGCTAAATATCCTGTAAGTCTTTCTGCATTAAACTGTCGTAGTGATCTGGATTTTAATTCAAATGGCGAACTTACAGACATGGCTGTTCCAGACGCCCTTTCAAATTCGGATGATGCTTATGCTTATGCAGTGTATCCTGTTGAAATCAATAAAAAATCAAATATTACATTAGAATGCCGTATTAATTATGCTGCTACAACAAATACAAATGGTCCTGCTTTGATTATGCACAATGGTAAAAAAGTAGTTTCTTATCGTGCACTTACAGATCAGGGCATTAAAAATATTGTTGTTGATGCTGATGCTGCTGCCGGTGACCAGATTAAAACAGGTGGAAACGGCCTTACATATAATACAGGACATGATGCTTCTGAACTTATAAATAATACTGTTATTGCAAAAGTAAATGTTGCCAATGGTTCTATTGCTATGGCTTATTACACACTTTCAGGAACTCTGATTGCAAATAAACAAAATACTTTTGATAGTATCTTTACTGATACTGCAAAAGTTTATCTTGCAGTTGGTGGAAATCAGACTGAAAAAATGTCTGTAAGTGATATTTATATTACTGAAGATTCAAAAAAACAACTTGTAACAAAAATCGATAATGCTGGTCTTGCAGGTCTTACAATTGCAACTTCAAGTATTCGTATTAAGCTTGGCGGTTCTGAAACTGTAGATGTAGTTTCTGTTGCTCCAGGTGGAGCTGTTGCTAAGGCAACTGCTTCTTCTGCTGATACTACAAAAGTTACTGTAGCTGTGGCAGACCCTGATGCTGATGGTATTAGCAAGCTTACTTTAAATGGTGTTGGCAAAGGATCAACAACTATCACTGTTATTCATGCTGATGATTCATCTCTCAAACGTACTATTCTTGTAAGTGTTGATGATTTTAGTGTCTCAGATCCATACGCTTCTCTGGATTGTTATCCTGCTTCTGGTGCTACTGCTGCTTATGAAGACGGATGGTTCCGCCTTGCATTTGATGAAACTCCACAGATTATGTCTGGTGGTGCAATCATGATTTATGATTATGAATCAGGAAACCTTGTTGATACAATTCTGTTCTCAGAAGAAAAGCTTACAGTATGGAGTGGAGTAACTCTTGCTGTTCGTGATCAGCTTGCTTATGTTGATGGAACAAACCTTTACTTTATGCCACATTACGGTGCATTAAAAAATGATACAAAATATTTTGTTGCATTCCCTAAAGCATCCGTTAATGGAAAAATCGGTGGAGTAAATTTCTATGACAATGGTCTTTCAAATGTTTCAAAATCATGGTCATTTACAGTTCGTCCGGCACATGCTGCAATTTCTGATGGTGCAGTTTTGAATGTAAACAATTCTGAATCAGATACAACTGCTGATTTCCGTACTGTTTATGCAGCAATGTATGCTTGTAAAGATGTAAGTGGTTCAGTAACAATTAATGTTGCTCCAGGAACATATAACGAACTTGATTATTACAAGGGAACTGCAAATCTTACAATTGCAGGTACAGCTGGAACAGATCATGGTGCAGGAACTCTTCTTACATGGAACAACTATGAAAAAATGAATTCCGGAACTCATAACCGTGCACAGTTCTATATAAACGGTTCAAATCTTGTTCTTAAAAACCTGAGCTTTGTAAACAAATTCCGTCGTAATGCTTCTGAACAGGAAGGTCAGGCTGAATGTATTTACTTTGCCGGTGGAAATGACAAGAAACTTGTTGCTTACAATTGTTCTTTCGTAAGTTATCAGGATACTATCCAGTCTACAGGCCGTAACTGGTTCTATGACTGTTATATTGCTGGTGATGTTGACTTCCTGTGGGGAACTGCAGATGCAGCATTGTTCGAAAATTGTAAGCTTCATACTTTAAAAGATGAAAACCGTACTAATGATACAGCAGATCTCCTTGTTCCACGCGTAGCAAATAAAGCTGCAGCAAAAATTGGAAAAGGTTATGTTGTATTTAATTCCACAATTGAAGTTGATGAAGGAATCAAACAATCTTGGGGACGTGTTGCTGGTACTGGTGATTTCTATGATCAGTGTGCTGTAATTAATACAAATGTTACTGGCGCTGGACTGATTGATGGTTTCTGGAATGCAGGAACTGCTCCGGTTGGTCTTGATAAGGTTGCAGGAGTTCAGCATGTTGGTTGGAAAGATTATGGAGTTACAGTAAATGGAACTGCAGTAAACAGCTCAACTCGTTTGAATAAGGCTTTCTGTGGTACAATTACTGAAGCTGTTTATAATGCCGAATATAAAACTCGTGATCAGATTCTTAACCGTGTTTACAACAAATCTACAGGAGCTTATGAAGTTTCTGCAAATGGAGCATGGGATGTTAGCTCTTATTATTCAGAATTTGGAATTACTGAATAATTTAAATTAACACAACGGTGGTTCCGACTAAGCGGTTACTGAGCTTATGGAAGTACAACCACCGTAATTCTTCCCCGCAATCATAGTGGCTCGTCCACCCTGGTTGTGGGGATTTTTTTTCATGTCCGGCAGTTATTTGCCAATTACTGCTTTTTATATAAAACCCCTGCCTAGCCCCGATTGGAGCCAGGGCCCCCGGGGCCAGTGCGAAGCACCGAGGGTTACCGAGTGGCGGAAAGCGGTTATGTATGGACTTACTGCTCCTTTTTAATAGTTTCTAATGTGGTTTCGTGATAAAATTATTATAACTAATATGGAGGAATTTATGTTCAAAAAACTCACTGCTGCACTTCTGGTTGCCGGATCTCTTTTTGCTGCTTCTGCTAAATCGGCTCCAAAAGTTACAGTAACTGGACCAGACGGTAAAGCCACTCAGTTTGGCACTATTCAAGCTGCTTTGGATTCCCTCAAATCGTCTAAAGGCGACTTCACTATTAAGCTTCCTAAGGGAACATATGAAGAAGTTCTTTACTACAAGGGAAATGCAACCATCACTCTTTCCGGGGACACTAAAGCCAAATACGGTAAAGATGTAATCATTGCAAAAGACAATAACGGAGACCTTCTCCGTCTCAATCAGGCAAGTTCTGCACAAAAAAACCGCTGCCTTTTTGAATTTGAAGGGGACGGTAACCTCATTCTGGAAAACATCACCTTTGTTAACACTTATGACCGTGCAAATGCAACTGGTTCCAACGGACAGGCCGAAACTCTTGGCTTTGACGGTACTGGAACTGTAGCTGCATACAACTGTGCTTTTAAATCTCACCAGGACACTCTCCGTACAACTGGTAAAACCTGGTTCTACAATTGTTACATCGAAGGTGACACTGACTTCTTATGGATGGAACAGTCAGGTAAGGTTGCACTTTTTGAAGAATGTGAAATCATTTCTGTTTACGATGCAAGTGCTTCAAACCACACTTCTTACATCGGTGCCCCTCGCATGGCAATCGGTTCTAAAGCTGCAAAGGGTCTTGTAATCTTCAATTCAACTGTAACCAGTCAGAAAGATCAGGTAACTTTCTTTGCACGCACACCTTGGACAAGCGGTTACATCAACCAGGTAGCATTTGTAAATGTAAAAGCATCTGGAATCAATCCTGGTGTATGGTCAGGAAAACCTCTTCTTGCTGAAGGTGTTCCTCAGAATGTTGTAGGCTGGAAAATGGATAAATCTACTGCCGCCGCCATTAATGTTAAAACTGATGGACGTACTGATATTCTCAGCGACAAAGACGCTTCAACAGAATACAACGGCCGTTCAGCCATCCTTAACCGCATCTACGACATGACAAGCGGTCGTTTCAAAAAGGATACAGAAGTTTGGGATGTTGCTGCTCTCGCATCAAAAAAAGGCTGGTCTGTTTCTGCTGATAAATCAAAAGCCCTTCTGGACGGCGAAAAAGAATCTGTTAAAACTGAATGGGTACTTGACGGGCCGGTTTCGGATCTTGATTTTGACGGTTTTTCTCAGGAAGGAACTAAGCCTCATTACCAGGGCGGTACAGGGGCAATTATTAAATTTGATGTTAAAGAAAAATGTCTCGTTACTGTAACTGGTTACTATGCAGGAAGCGGTACTATTAAGGCCGGAAACCAGGGTGAAGCTGTTTATGACCTTAACAACGGCTCAACAAATAAGTTTAACGAAAAAACTTATGCTGTATATGATGCTCCTGCTACTGTAACAATCACTGCCAACACAAAATCTTACATTACAAAGATTAGTGTAGAAACTGATGATGCACTTTCGTTCAGACCTGTAGAATCAATCGAAGTAAAAACTGAAAGCGGGGTTGCAGAAGTTTCTGGTCGTAAATCGATTCAAATGGCAGCCGTTCTTAATCCTGCAAAGCCTACTAACAGTGATTTCGTGTGGTCTGTTTCTGATGAAAAAGCAGCTTCAATCGACGAAAACGGTGTTCTTACTGCCGCTGTTCTTCCAAAGGATGGTGAAGTTAAAGTTATTGCTACAAGCCGCGATGCAAAAAAGGCCAAAGGTGAAATGACTGTCAAAATCCTTAAACCAGAAGCTGGTGCATTCTCTGTGACATGGCTGGACAGCCCTGCTGCAAGTTCTTCCCTTGCCGGAACTTCCGACGATGAAAAAATTGCAAAAGCCGGCAAAGCAAAGGCTTCTGGTGCAGGAACATGGAAACATAATGCTTCAAAAATTACTGCTGATGTTGCCAAGGGCAGCGTATCTCTTTCGGGCTACAGCTCTCCAATTTCAGGCAAAGACAAGGTTTATGTTGAATTCCCGATTACTGCCGTTCAGAAAATGACAATTACAGACATTAAACTGGCTTACGGCAACCATGGTACCGGTAATATGGCATCGGTTATTACTTACAAAGCCGGTAAAGAAGAAGGCGTAATGGTTGAAGATACTTCAAGAGATATCCGTTCAACTAAAAAGGAATACAAGCTCGCAAAGCCTGTTAGTGTACCAAAAGGTTCAACAATTACTATCCGCGTTGCACTTTACGGTTGGACTGGTCAGGAAATTGCCATTCCAACAGGAAAAGCTCCTACAATCGCCACAATTACTGTAAACGGAAAACAGGAATAAGCTGCATTTAATTCAGTATATTTCCCTGTTTTTTAATAAAATGCCCTTCAGACAAGGTTATAACCCGGCTGAAGGGCATTTTTTTTCATTATCTGATTATTTTTCTATAAAAAATAATCACCATATGATATAATATTTTATTATGAATCAGGGAATTGCAAAGCGAAGAGCATTTTTAACACAGCGTAAAAATCAGGGAAACAGAGTTACTATCGGATTTACAGGAATTGCAGACTTCCGGTCTTTTATTGGTCAGGAATACATTGCCGGTATGATGAAAGCCGCAAATGATTACGATCTTAACTTTATCAACTTTGCAGGTGCAATTAAATATTCTTTATTTGATGACATCGACTTTATCTCTCACTATCTGAAAAATTTCCGCTTTATGAAGGCTCCACTTGTAGATGGTCTTGTTACATGGGCTTCCTCCCTCTGTTCTTTTCTCGATAATAAGACAATCATCAATACTTTTAACGGGCTCAAGCCTCTGCCAATGGTTGATATTGGTTATCTTGATATTGAAGGTGTTCCTTGTATACGCATAGACAATAACTCTTCAATTGCTGTTATCATGGACCACCTGATAAACGTGCACGGCTACAAAAACTTTGCTTTTATAGGTTCCAAGATTTCTGAGCCTCACATCCGCCGTCTTGAAGCATATCAGTCCGAACTTAAAAAATTCGGACTAGAAGAACTTCCAAATTCCATTTACATGACAAAAACAATGGATTCAATTGATATCGCCATGTCTGTGAACCAGTTATGTTCTGCCTGGGATTTAAAAAACCACCAGTCCATCGACTGTATCATCACATCATCAGATATCATTGCTGCAACTGTCATTGAAGAACTGGATAAAAGGGGCATCTGTGTACCTAAGGATGTTGCAATTACGGGCTTTAACAATCAGTACAATGGTATTACTGCCCGCTCTCCTGTTACTACAATGAACCTGGAATACTTTAGTCGTGGATACGCTGCCGTTGAGCTTCTCATTGACCGCATCATGAATCCTGAAATAAATTACAAAACCCGTCTGGTAAGTACAACTCTTCTTGTACGACAGTCCTGCGGCTGTTTTGAAAACAGTATTGTGGAAGCCGGTACTTCACTTGATCAAAATATTTCTCCTGCAGGTCCTAATTCCTCAGAAGAAGAAGTTCGCAATTACCTTTTTTCAAAGGCCAGAAACATTTTCCCTCAGCAGACAGAGACAGATATCTCGGATTTAATTGATTCTATTTTTGATGACATTTACGAACGCCCTGCCCCTAGTTCAATGCTCCGCTGGTTCCAGAATCTTCTTCAAAATATCCGCAAAGATTCAACTCTCATTAACAGTGTTTTGCAGCAGGATATTACTGATCTCCGCAAGGTAATCCTTCCAATGGTAAAAGATGATGAAGTACAGTTCGCCCACATTGAAAATGTTTTCCATCAGCTGCGTTCCCTTGTTTCTGTATTTATTGAATATGACACTCTTTCAACAAGAGAAAACTCTTACATGATGAACAACATTTCTCAGATTGCCATGAATTTTGCCAGTGCAACAACCGGCAAACAGATACAGGACGTTTTAAGATACCAGCTGTCTGAAATGGAAATTCCTGGAATAATACTTTCCCTGTCAGACAACATGACTCTGGATTTAAGTTCATCAAACATCGAACTTATTCTTCCTGAACCACCTGTTGATATTAAAGAAAAACTTCCTTTCAAGGTTTATGATCCTACATGTATTCCAAAGACTTTCTTCCCTCAGGGACGAAGGTATTCTGTAATGCTGGAAATTCTTTATCACGCTGACCGTTACTTCGGATACGCATTCCTGGAAATCGGAACCCCTAATATTTCTGTTTACGATACTGTCCGCATGCTTTTGAGCAACGCCCTTCACTCTGTTTACATCAAGGAAGGCCGCACAAAAGAACATTCAATGCTTTTAAGCGGAGATCAGCTGGTTGGAATTCTCCACCTGCCTTCAGACAATGTTCAGGAAAATAAAAACGGTATTACTGTACGTCAGATTACAAACTATCTTGTTGAACACATGAACGAGATGACAAATCTGGACAAAATGGCCGACGAACTGATGGTAAGTAAAAGCCATCTCGTACGCCGTGCCAAGGAACTTACAGGCTTTACAATTCAAACGCTGCACGAAAAACTGAAAATTGAACAGGCTAAAAACCTTCTGCAGGTTGATTCAATTAAGCTGTCAGAAATTGCAACAAGACTGGGCTTTCAGAATCAGAACTACTTCAGTTCGGTTTTCAAGAAGAATACTGGTATGAGCCCGAGATCCTGGGCCCATAGATACAGATAAAAGTGATGGCAGGGCTCGTTTTACACAAGTCCCTGCCACCTTTTTTATAAATTGACTTTGTTTTAGAATCCGATTCTTAATCCCGCATAAGCAGACATTCCGCTTAAACCAAAACTTGCAGCAAAATCTGCACCACGGAAAATTACTGCTGATTTAAACTCAACAGCTCGTGTATTAACCATAAATCCTGCAGTCTGCTTAAACACAAGATTTTCATAGGAAGTTCCAAAAGTTATTCCAAAAACTTTAAGAAACAGAAAATCTGCAAGAAAGGCATATTCACCAAAAAACTGCAGGTCAGAAGAAAACGGATTTCTTACAACCATGTCGAGCTTTGGCCTGAATACACACCAGTTACCGAAAGGCCTCCAGGCTCCTTCTGTACCAAGAATAAAGGGCCTGTGAACAATACAGTTTGTTGAACTGTAAGTCATATCATCGTGGCCATAATCCTTTTCGCTTTTTTCAGTATCATCCAGGTAACCAAGCAGGTTGTTCTGTTCAAAGTATCCCCAGTAACGTGTTGAAGCTTTATGTTTAAGTCTACCAGGTACAATAGGAATACGTGTAAAAATCCCCATATCAAAAGTTTTTGTAACTTTGTGTTCAACCTCACCGGAAATGTCAAAACCAACGCTTTCGATTGCTTCCGTAAGGGCGTCCTGAATCCAGCCGGAGTCGAAGCTTTGACTTTTTATATTCTCCAGACTAATAACTGAATAAATGTTTACCGGTATGTCTCCCTCCGCCCTGATCTTTCCAGTTTCTGAAGCCGTATATTTTACATACCCGTCAGTATCGGCTACATGTACAATCGGCACAAAAATTTCCGGTGAAACTCTGATTCCATACCCTTTTATCTCAGTTTTTACAGAAGCTCCGGTATAAGCAAACATATCAGCGTAAAGAGATGTTGTTATTTTTTTAGAAGTTTTTGCTTCAAAGCCTTCCCCCAGCATTTCAAAAAAACTCTTAGAAATATTTCCGTATCCGTTTCCTGAAATTCCAAAATAAAACTTGCTGCGGAAGAATTGATTTAAATTAAGGGCAAAAAAACTTTCCAAAGATGTTTCATAATCAAGAACAAAACCATCACCTGGCATTTTTTTGGCCATCTCTGTAATGTCAATTACAACGTCTTTTACAAGAATATCCGGAGCCCTGAAGTAGTTATTTGATGCACCTGCTTCCACATCAAGGCCATATTCAAAATAACGTTGAGAAGAAGCCAGTTCTGCAAAAGCAAAAGTACACAGTAACAATGCCGTCATAAAAGAAAGGAGTTTTTTCATCAGTCATCTCCTCCCCAGATTTTGTATTCACCTTTAGTTTCCGCAGTTATTATTGCCTTTGCACGGAAATACGGATTTATAGGAACAACAACTGAATTGTTTTTCTTAATTGTCATGGAAATTATTGGCGTAAAAGGATAGCTGGTAAACATGTTGTCCACATCGTCGCGACCGAGAGAAATAGTATCAAAGTCCTTTGTATCCCGCACATCCCGTACTGTAAGGGTCTTATGCATGTAAGGCTCTGTCTCCCCGTCAGCGGTAGCAGTCATTTTTGCCACCATTTTGATTCCACTGTTATTCTCCATGGAATAAACAAGTTGAATTTTTTCGACCAGGTCCTTGTATTCTTCAAAGTCTGAGTCTTCTTCCAATCCTTCACGACCAAGAAGGTCTTTTTTTAGTCCTTTTCCGAATGTTGAGAAAACATCATCAATTACTATATCATCTGTAACTTTAAATTTAAGACTAAGGAAAAAGGCAATGCTGATTTTTATGGAAGAGGAACTTTCTTCTTTAAGGCTATCAATATCAGTCTTTCTGATTGTCAGTTCCTGACTTTCGTCGCTTCCTGCCATTTCAAAATTATACTTAAATACTTCACTTTCAGGCTGACAGTTTACCATATCAACCATAACAGTCCCATTAAGAACTCCAGAAGGAGGTATGTTGTTTGTACTGTCGGGTCCTGTCAAACAGGCTGTTATGACATTTTTATCATTGGCAAGCTCTGCAAAGGATTTTTTAATTTTAACAAAGGAAAGAGGATCATCTCCGTTTCCTGTATCAAAAAGTAACTGATCCGTTTTTGTTACTTCCTCACCTGATTCATCTTTACCTGTATAATCTAACTTAAGAGAACCGGTAAATCCGGTAAAGCTTTCCAGACCGCTTATATCCGGTCGTGTTACATAAATCTGACCTTTGATGGCATCATCCTGAAACTTAATTTTTTTAAGAATATCTGAAATGACAGATTTTTTACTGCTCTCCCCGCCAGTTTCGTCGTCTTCTGAATCTTTAATATCACTGAGAAATGATCTGATATTAAATCCGAGATCAATGTCACCCTCAAGATTTGTACTTTCCGTATTCAATACAATAGAATACCAGTCATAGTCAAAATCTACATTGAACTTTAATTCATAAGAATGTCCCATCTCAATGGTAGAAAATGTTACAATTTCCGGATTTTCCTTGTCTGAACCTTCTATACCAAGGTTTACGTCAAAATCAATCAAAGAAGCATCATCTGGACCAAGAACTATTTTTTTACCGTACACTCTTGTACCGTCTGTCATGGTTTCCAGTAAGTCATCCTCAAAATACTTTGTAACATTTATTTCGTATGGAGCAGGTCCCCGAAAGTCCACAGCCTTTTCAAGATGAAGCCCGTTAAAAATACCTTCATTCGAATCTATATCTGTTGTAAGCTGCATGTCATTTGATGGAAGATCTGTTTCAATAAAGCCCTTAAGCCCGATAGAAATGACATTCATCTGTTTAATAAATTTAAGCGTATTCTCAGGAATTGACTGACTGATTTTTTTGGTAAGGTTACTTTCCTGAAGTCTGGCCATTTTAACTTTTGCGTTCTTTAAACGCTTTATGTCTGTGTTTGCATCAAAGGAAATTACATCAGAAGCCTGTCCGCTTTCATCATAATGCAAAACAAGATGTGCATCAAAAATCTGGAACGGAATGTGAACTTTCATATTGATATCGTCCACTCCTTCAGGATTTGAAAACATATTCTTGCCGGCCAGATTTGCCTCTTTATAAACAATGTATTCTGAAGAAGCTTTTACATTCTTGAATTCGTCATTGTTGATTACAATTCCACCCTCAGAACTAAAAGTTGTTCCGTCTGCATAAATTCCTGACCAGCCTTTAGGAATTGACAGATAGCAGGAAATTTTTCCTTCATCTATTACAGCAGATTGAAGTGTCTCTCTGGCTCCAGCTGTATCTACTTTCTGATCATAATCGAGATAATAGGCACTTATTACTTTTTCTGGCAAAGTAAGGCCTGTAATTTCCCGGGCCCTGGTATCAGAAGAAAGCTTTCCTGTAACCTTGTAACTGTTTGTTTGAGTATATCCTGGAGCTGCACCGGTAGTACCAAATTCAAATACAATGGTAAGGTTTGGCTTTAAGGTACAGTCCTTTAAAGGAATGCGAAGCTTTTCTGCCGGAACAGCACCTTTTATAACGGTAACTACATCCTCAGTACCAGAAATTTTTGTAGTATTGTCATAAATATCTGCCCTTGCAAAAATTTCAAAATCAAACGAAGGAGTACAGTTATCAGCTTCAAATAGGAATTCTAAATAACCGTCTTCAAAACTAATGCTGTCAAAATCAGGTGATGTAATTGAAAAATTAATTGAAGGAACTTTATTTGAGCCAAGAGTCAAATTGATTTCAGGAATCGTTCCAACTGCAAACCCTGTAGTAAAGTTATCAATAATAATCTTATTAAAATCCAGCTTCTCCTGATGTGCAAAATTCATTTCTCCGAGTTCCGGCACTTCAACTTTCTGTGTCAGAGAGTTGTCCCCCTGTGAAAGGCTTAAGCCGTCCATTTTTTTGAAATACGAAGAAATATCAAGAGGTATTTCTGTTACCGGATAGTTAAAAATATACCTCTGCACATCACTATCTTCTGACCTGTTCTGATAGTCATAAACCTCAATTTTTGAAAAAGCTGACTGTGGTTTTTCTTCATCCTTTGAGTTTTTGGAAACAATTTCCTGAAGCTTCAGGGCGTTCATGTGCTCGGTCATATAGGCAGTTGCATCGCCCAGAGGAATTGAATACTTGCCTCCCGAGGATTTTATTGTAAGAGATTCCGGTTTTTCAAAATCCCTGATCTCTTCAATCATTTTGCAGGAAACAATTCCAAAAATGAGAATAACTGAAGCTGTTAGTAAAACAATAAACTTTTTCATAATGTACCGTTCAAGGTTAATTATAACCCACCTTATCTATATTTTCGGCAGATCTTTCAAATTCAACCACGCTTATCCCGGACAAAACAGTATTTTATTCCATAAAAAAACAGCCTCCGCAATACCGTTCATTCCGTATTGCAGAGGCTGTTTTTATCTGTTCAATTTTTAAACCAACAGGTTATTTCTGGAAGAAAGCAGCAAATGGATTATATGTTTCTCCGTCGTCACTTGAATAGTTATTGCGGCCGCCATTCTGACTGCGTGGTCTGTCTCCACGATTTACTGTAGCAGAAGCAGATGCCCTGTCACCAGATTTTTTAACTACAACAACCTTACGTCTTCCATCTCCAGAACCAACTGCAGCCCCATCCCTGCCGGCAGGTTTACGGCCTTCGTTTGTCTGGCCAAGACGAGTGCTGGCATCAGACTTGAGGGAAAGAGAAATACGCATGCGGTCTCTGTCCAGAGAAAGGATTGTAAATTCCTTAATGTCGCCGACTTTGATTACGTCCATAGGGTCACTAACAAAGCTGTCACTTAATTCAGAAACGTGAATAAGGGCAGTTTCGTGCAGACCGATATCAACAAAGGCACCAAAGTCTACAACGTTCTTGATTTTACCGGTAACCTTCATGCCAGGCTGCAGGTCTTCAAACTTAACAACG
>JAZQNJ010000051.1:0-5412 GCA_045627285.1 Treponema sp.
TACATTTTTCTTTGGAAGTGGAACAAGTGTTTTTTCGTCTACGCGGTTAAACTGCATGAAAACGTTATTCCAGATTTCCATCCAGTTTTTAGAATCAGTTCCTTTATTTGATCCAACTGGTGGAAGACCTTCTCCAACCCAGTAAAAAATTTCTGTATCAGGACCACATGGACCAGTTGGACCTGCAGCCCACCAGTTGTCGTCAGCACCAAGATAAGCAATTTTATCTTCTGGCATACCAACGCTCTTCCATACTTCTGCAGCTTCATCATCTTTTGGAGCGTTTTCATCACCCTTGAATACAGTTACAGAAATCTTACGTGGATCAAGTCCAAGCCATTCTTTCGAAGTAAGGAATTCATAAGAGAATGAAATAGATTCTTTTTTAAAGTAGTCACCGAGAGACCAGTTACCAAGCATTTCAAAACATGTAAGGTGGCTTGGATCTCCAACTTCATCAATATCACCAGTACGAACACATTTCTGGTAGTCAGTAAGGCGAGTTCCCGCAGGATGCTTTTCACCCAGCAAATAAGGAACCAGCGGATGCATACCGGCAGTTGTAAAAAGTACAGATGGGTCATTTTCTGGAATCAAAGACTGTCCAGAAATCTCAGCATGATTTTTTGATTTGAAGAACTCAATATATTTTGAGCGTAATTCATTTGCAGTCATAATAGTTAATAGTAGCAAAATTTAGTGCTTTGTTCAATGAATTCCCACATAGGGGCGTCTGCCACAACCAAAGGTTGTGCCACCGGCAGTTCCAGCCTTCACTAACGTTCATCGTCCTCACTCCACTGCGTTCCGTTCCGGTCGACTAAAGGGCTTCCATTGCCTGACGCAAAAAAACTGTGCCGCTTTCGTTTACCATTCTGTCAAGGAACTTGCTGCAGAAATTGAGGAGATCTACAACACTGTTCAGTCATGGATTAATAAGGACAGGCTGCCTAATGTTGAACAGGCTGTTAAAATTGCACGATTTTTGAATACTTCTGTTGAATTTCTGGTTTTGGGTAAAGATATAAAATTAAAAGAAGATCACTCAGAAACAATCAGGCTTCTGGAAAAAGCAATTTTGACTTTACAGTCAAACTGAAATTCCAGGAACTGCTTTTTTTCAGTAATCTCCAATAGTGGCGGGGAATGTAATAGTACAAAATTTTCCCGATTCACAACACCTATTCATCGGTCTTTTTTAAATCTGTTTTCTTAAAAATCAGAGGCTGTGTTTCTGTCTGGAAAAAACCATCCGGACTGACTATAACAGGCTGCAGAATGATTGTATCTGTATCATCTACAGTTGTCTCTGTAATCTTTCCCCGGCGGCTGGTTTCTTTTTTTATCATTTTTCCAAAGCTTGCAGCGTAATATCCGTTGAAAAATTTTATATCGGTATCGCTTCTAAACTGCATCAACTCCACATCTGAAACACTGTTGATCATGTATTTTCCAGAATCTTTAAAGCTTTCACCTTCGGCAGAGTAAACATTCTCTCCAAAAATCAGATAGCTTTCATCACCACAGATCCAGGCCGGTCCTTTTACAAGACGCTGAATACACTTTCCTGATTCAGAAATATCTTTTTTAGAAAGTGTTTTCGCTACAACTTTTTTATAGTTACCATCCCATAAGGTACTCTCACCAATAATCATGCGAACATCATCCTGAATGCGTACACGAATTTCGTCTGTTTTTACAAGAGAAATATCAAACCTTCGCTGCAAATTCTCAATAGATTTGTTAACGGAAGAAAAATACATACCGTTTCGACGCAGATTTGAATTAAGCCAGGAATAAACTTCTTCACTGTCTTCATGCTGAAATACAATCTCGTGATTAAGCCAGTCAAAGAAGATATAGCGCATACCGCCAGTTTCAATGTCAGTCTTATACCATAATCCGTCAAGAAATTTTGCAAAAGAAGCAACAGTTCCGTCCTGTATGCGGGCCAGTTCTTTAGCCTCGATTCTGCTGCCAGCCACCCGCACCTGACGTTTTTCTACATACTTTCCCTGTTCCTCATCCCAGTCATACATTGTCTGAATCTGATCCAGCCGGACACTGTCTTCTGGACTTTCGGAGGCATAAACCCATACAGGAAAACTTGGAGCCTTTGTCTGGCTCAAATTATAGGCATCATTACGTTCTGACTGCTGAATAAAAATAGTTCCATCTGCTTCAAAATCTCCAATCATGGTAAGGCCAAATTCACCACGACTGTTTCTTCTGCCGTTGAAAATTCGCAATACAGAATGGCCATTATCTGTTACCCCCTGATAAACAAGGGAATTTTTATGGTTGCCCATTACATCAAGACTTGTACAGGCAAATGTTCTTATCTGAGTGATATTTGTTGCAATCCAGGCGGCTCTTACATAAGAAGAGGTAGAAGGATTGTAAAGTCCGACAATGAGAACCAGATAAGGACTGCGGGATGTTTTTACAATGTTAATCTGGTCATCACATCCGTCAGAGTCAATGTCCATTGTTACAAGGCTAAGAAGTGTTTCGTCGTTTGCCAGTTCAATAAAAGAAGTTTGTACATAATCTTCATATTCATTTTCTTCTTTTTTCTGAGATTCTTCTCCGTTTTCTACAACAGGTGTTATGACTCTTGAACGGGTATTTCCTTTATCTCTGTCAAAAAGATTAATAAATATAAATACAAGGGCCAGTAATGCAGCAGCAACTACAAAAACTGCCGGAATAGTTCTCTTCATATAATTCATTTTAACATAAACCCTTGGCAGTGCACAATTCACAGCTTATTGAAGGTTATTTCGTTTTTCCAAATCCCGCCTGCCCTGCTGCCGGTGGGCCTACGTTCTGCACCGCCTGTTCTACCTCTGGGCGTCCCTTTCTGTCCATGAAAGTCTTTGGAGTCTTTTCAATCTGTTCCCATTAAATTGACAATTAATGCGTAATGAATACAATCAACATCATGATAAAAAATATTGAAGTTTTTGAAAAAGCTCCTGTGCCAAAGGCTGTATTTAAAATGGCAATTCCTACTGTTTTAAGTATGATTGTTTCCGTGTTTTACAACATGGTTGACGCATTTTTCGTAGGTTTAATCGGTGACCCAAGTCAGTTTGCCGCTGTAAATGTGGCTACTCCAGTTTTTCTTGTTTTAATGGCTGCAGGCAATATTTTTGGTATGGGTGGTTCCAGCTTTATAAGCCGGTCTCTGGGCCGCAGAGAATATGATCTGGTAAAAAAAATCAGTTCTTTCTGTTTTTACACAGGAATTGGAACCGGGATTACAGGCGGTGCACTGCTTCTTATCTTTATTACAAAAATTCTCAATGCAATCGGTACAACTGAAGGGACTTTTATTTATGCAAAACAATATCTGAGCCTTGTCGCATGGGGCGGACCAATTATTGTTGTTTCCAATGCTTTTACAAACATTATCAGGGGCGAGGGAGCGGCAAAAAATTCTATGAAAGGAATGATGGCAGGAACAATTGTAAACATCATTCTTGATCCTATTTTTATTCTTAAAGATCTTTTCGGAATCAAGCTTCTTGGACTTGGTGTAGAAGGAGCGGCTTTAGCTACAATTATTGGAAATGCCGTTACTTTGGCAATTTATCTTATTCATGTTGTTTCAAAATCCAGCATGCTTTCTATTAATCCGAGATTTTATCAGGCCCGACATGGAATTATGGCAGGTGTTTTTTCAATCGGTCTGCCTGCCAGTATTACAAACATTCTCATGAGTCTTTCTTCAATTGTTACAAACAATCTTCTTGCCAGCTACTATTATGTAAAAATCACCAATGAAGCACTTCTGGAAAAAGCAACCACATACTTTGACAGCACCACACAGCACGTAATTAAATGGAGTACAGTAATTGGTGGTTATGTAGAGGTGTTAAAAAATGAATCAGGCCAGCTTGTTGAAACTGCCATCGCTTCAATTCCTGCAGGAGCTGAAAAAATTTACGGCGATGTTCCAACATGTGCCATGGGCGTTGCGTTAAAGGCCAATATGCTTGCACTTTTTATTATGCTGGGAATTGCCATGGGGGTAAGTCCGCTTATCGGCTACAACTACGGTTCAAGAAACTTGAAGCGAATGAAGGCCATTTTAAAGTTTGCCTTGCTTTGTAACTTTGTTGCAGGTTCCAGCGTAACAATCCTTTACTGGATTTTTACAACTCCTGTTATAAAGGTTTTCTCAAGTGATCCAGCTGTAATTTTAATGGGACATCCCATGATTTATTCTCTTATGGCTTCCATTCCAATTCTTGGGTTTCTTTTCTGCTTTAACTTTACATTCCAGGCCATTGGAAAAGGCAGACAGTCCCTTATTCTTGCCATCAGCCGTCAAGGATTTGTATTCTTTCCTCTGATTTTCATTATGAACCACTACATCGGGTTATATGGAATCGTATGGGCACAGCCTGTAGCAGATGCAGTTTCCGTTATCATGGCAATCGTCATGTTCAGGGGATTAAACAAAGACTTTAAGGAAATTGAAGAAGAACACGAAGCACTTCAGGTTCTGGAAAACTAAAGCTGCAAACACCACACTATTACCAATTCCCGGTCCATTATTGCATAATCTGCAATAATTAATTTCTTTTATTTCACTTTACGCAACATTCTTATTTTTTTATAATAAGCTTATGAAATTTACAAGCGTCAGGGATTGTAGTAGCGGCGAAGCCGTTGCGAAGCAATGAAGCGAAAGCGGAACTACGAAAAGCCCGACGTAACGGTGGTTGAGCCTGCCGAAACTACCGTTACGGGACGCAAAAAACAAAATCCACTTTAATCTGTGGCCTCTGTGCCATCTGTGGATAAAAAAAATGGAGAAAAACTAAAATGGGTGAAAATTACTTTAACTCGATTCCATGGCGCAAAGCTCGTATGCAGCTTGGACACTGCCGCTCAATGGCAAAAGAAGAATTCGCAGATGGCGTAAAGGCTCTCCAGGGCAAAAAAATCGTAATCGTAGGTTGTGGTGCTCAGGGTCTTAACCAGGGACAGTGTCTCCGCGACTCAGGTCTTGATGTTTCTTACGCTCTCCGCAAAGAAGCTATTGAACAGAAACGCCAGTCATGGAAAAACGCAACAGAAAACGGATTCAAAGTTGGAACATACGAAGAACTCCTCCCAACAGCTGACCTTGTTGGAAACCTTACTCCAGACAAGCAGCACACTCCTGTAATCACAGAAGTTCAGAAACACATGAAAAAAGGTGCCGCTCTCTGGTACTCACATGGTTTTAACATGATTGAAGAAGGTATGCAGGTTCGCAAGGACATCACAGTTGTAATGTGTGCTCCAAAAGGACCAGGTACAGAAGTTTGGCACGAATTCCAGCGCGGATTCGGTGTACCAGATCTTATCGCTGTACATCCAGAAAATGACCCTGAAGGAAAGGGCTGGGCAATTGCT
>JAZQNJ010000052.1:0-5575 GCA_045627285.1 Treponema sp.
GGCAGCCTGCTGCCGGAACGCCCTACTTTGCTACTGTCCTTACAGAACCCATTTTTGTACGTTTTTCACGGGATTCTTCCATTAGGGCCATAAGCTTTTCTTTATCTTCGTTTTTAATAGCATCCTTAAACTGGCTGACAATAGATTCAAAATTTTCAATATGCTCTACCAGCTTTTCCTTGTTGCTTGTAAAAAGCTCTGTCCACAAAGGTGCATTAATCATTGCAATTCTGGTCAGATCCTCAAAACTGCCACCCCCAAAGGCTGTAATTCCTTCATCCTGGGCACTGTCAACCAGTGAACATGCAATAACGTGGCAAAGCTGGCTTGTAAAACCAATTTTATAGTCGTGAATATCGCAGGTAGTTTCTGTAATTCTTGAAAATCCGATTTCAGTAATAAAATCCCTCATAATATCAAGATTTTCAGCCTTATTTCCTTCAATCGGACACAAAATGTAGTTGCGGTTTACGAACATGGAGGCAGTAGAATGAGCATACCCTTCTTTTTCGCCCCCGGCCATAGGATGTCCAATAACAAAATCCACATCAGGACGTAAAATCGAAGGAAGTTCCTTTTCAAAAATGCCCTTAACACCGGAAATATCAGTTACAATTGCACCGCTTTTAAAATATTCCTTATTTACTTTTAAAAAATCCAGGGTTGCATGAGGATACAGACAAACATAGACAATATCGCATTCCGGAAGCAGCTTGTCATATTCTGTGCTTGTAAAAGCCTTGTCTGCTACACCTTCCGCCATTGCCTGAGAAAGACAGGCAGTACTTCTGTTGCATACGTAAATTTTACCCTTAGCACCGTTCTGGCTTAAAATGTTTTGGCGGATCGCCTTTGCAATGGAACCACCCATGATTCCAAGGCCTACAATTCCGTAAGTTAAGTTTTTTAAGTTTTTCATTTTTTCTCCAGTTGGGCACCACCCCTCTGGGGTCGGGCGTTCCACCGCTCGGTAACCCTCGGCCTCCTCAGTCGCTTTCGCTCCCTGCGGTGGCTGGCTCTGCCACGGTTCCATGCCCTGGTGCGGTTTTCTATCTTCTGCCGAAATCTTCTAAGTTTTTTAAGCCCCTCTTAAACTGAGGGATTCTGGCACAGGCTGTTGTATCAATTCCGCTGCGGTCACCTCTTTCCAGAAAGTGATAAGCCACTCCTGCAATCATGGCTCCGTTGTCGCCGCAAAGTTTTAACGGAGGAAAGATGCACTTAATGTCTGTACGCTCTGCAAGAATTGCACGGAGTCTGCTGTTTGCTGCAACACCACCACCTGCAACGACAGTTTTAATTCCTGTATCTTCAATGGCACGGAACAGTCTGCTTGTTAAAGTTTTAACGGCTGTTTCCTGAAAAGCTGCACAAAGGTTTTCTGTAGTTTTTTCGTATCCCGGTTTTAAGAACATGTCTGCCTCATGAATTACAGCAGTTTTAAGGCCGGAAAAGCTCATATCGTAACGGTGATCGTCGCCTTTATCGATTTTTGCTACAGGAAAAGCAAAAGCTTTAGGATCACCATTCTGGGCAAGTTTATCAATAACTACTCCACCAGGATATCCCAGCCCGTAGAACTTGCTTACTTTATCAAAAGCTTCTCCAACTGAGTCGTCGATTGTAGTTCCAAGCACTTCCAGTTCATCAAAGCCGTTAACTTTTGCAATAATTGAGTGACCGCCGGAAACAAGAAGCCCGATGTAAGGATATGGAATATCGTTTTCAAGGTGGGCAGCATAAAGATGGCCCAGCATGTGGTTTACAGCAATAAAAGGTTTGTTCAGCGACCAGGCCAGAGTCTTTCCGAAAGTAAGGCCGATTAAAAGAGACCCCATAAGTCCAGGTCTGTTTGTAGCTGCAATTGCGTCAACTTCATCAAGAGTCATATTTGCTTCTTTAAGAGCCTGGCTTACAACAGGCAGAATCCACTCTGCATGCTTACGGCTGGCAATTTCAGGAACAACGCCTTTGTACACCTGATGAAAAGGAATCTGAGTAGCAACAACATTACTGATGATTTTGCGGCCGTCTTCTACAATGGCACAGGCAGTTTCATCACAGGAACTCTCAATACCTAAAACTTTCATATCAAAGTCTCTCTTCTCAAATTGCTTAGGCTCCCGCCGGGAACCCTTTTCAGCCCCCATGTGTACGCCCTTCGGGCTAGCAGATGGGTTCTGCAAAGGAACCCCGGCTACGCCTAAGCAATTTGAGGCATTTATTTTTTTTATGCAAAAGTTTTTGGCTTTTGCTCGTATTATATATTTTACTCAGTAAAGCTTTTTTTCGAAGTTTTACTTTAATTGTCATAAAGTAGATGGAGTTGCAAATCTGTAACCGGCTTTTATGAGATACGGATACATCTCAGAAAGAAGAGTCGGAAGAATATTTGCACTTTTATCTACATGTCCGATTATTATAGCCTTTCCATTTTTATTTGCAAAGTCGAGGGCCTTATACATTTCTTTAAGCATAGCTTCCCGACTGATTACATTATCGATGTAAGGTCCTGCTTTTTCAAAAATTTTCATATCCCGCTCAAGGGCAGCCTGAGGGGCTTTTGTATTGGCTGTGGTACGGCTGTCCAGAAAGTAAATATTGTTTTCCAGACAGGTATCAAGAACAGCTCCAATACGAAGCACATCTTCTGTAACTTCGCTTCCTTCATGATTATTAAGGCCTTTTACACCTGGTCCCAGTTCTGCGAGATTTTCGTTTACGATTGAACGGATTTCTGCAAAACTCATGTCTACAGTAATTTTTCCTGGTCCTGGATTCAAATTATGGTTAAGGGACTGCATCGGCTGATGCAGAATAAGCTCTTTTCCGGAAGCCCTTACAACATAAGCACAGTCCTTTGTATGCGACAACTTAGGTAAAACGGCAATGGTAAGAGGAAAAGGCAGTGCTGTATATTTTTTTGTATTTGAAACACTTAAGCCTGCATCATCAATAACAATAACCAGCGTGGCTCCATTTCTGGCAGGAGGAACATCAAAAGGCTCAGAGGGCTTTGAAGATGAAATCGATTTTGTAGTTTTTTCACCTTTTGCACTGGCAACCTGAGCAGAAGGAGCTGGCTCAAGTTTTTTTACAGAAGTTTTAGCGGTAGTTTTAGCAGGTTTAGCCGGCTCTTTAGCCATGGACTTCGGTGTTTCAAGAGGCTTTTCAGAAACAGTTTTTTTGCTTTCCTGTACCTTTGCAGTTTGTGCTGTTTCCTTTTTTATCTGAGTCTCAGGAACAGAGGATGTACTTTTCTTCTGGGACGGCTTAGTTTCGGGAATCCGTTCTGTAATTTGTGTTGTCGGTGCAGCAGTTTTTTTAACTGAAGTTGTTTTCTGGTCCAATACCGAAAAAGCGATGCAGAAACAACATCCCAGGAAGATAAGTCCCAGGAGAAGACTTACACTGGCAGGATCAAATTTTATTTTTCGGGAGCTTTTTCTTTTTCGTGTTGCAGGAGTCTTTCGCTTATCTGAATCTGATTTTTTAGTAGCCATAAAAAAAACACAGACAGAATTAAAATAGGAAACATTCTGTCCGTGCTAACTATAATCTTTTTATCTGAAAATTTGAAGATACTGCAAAAATTCTTCTTACAGTAAATACAGTTTAAGCTGTTACAAAATCTCGTAAAAATACACTGTCTGCTGCCTTACGTATTTTTTTTACAGCCCGCATTTCAATCTGACGCACAGTTTCTGCACTTACACCCATGGATGTGCTGAGTTCCCTAAGAGTTGGCACGTGCTGATCGCAGGCAAAATTGTACCGGCAATAAATTACTTTCTTTTCGTTTTCTGGAAGCGAATCTACCATTTCCATAACCTGGCTCCGCTTTTCTTCCCGAAGGAAAGTTTCTTCGGGATTGTATTTATTGTCAGGAATAAGGTCACCGATTGTTGAACTTCCATCATCCGAAGTTTCAATATCAATACTTGTTACAGAATATGAATAAGCAAGAATGGCAGCCACATCTTCTTCTGATACGCCGGTATATTCTGCCAGTTCAGGGAGAGTTGGTTCACGATTAAGTGTCTGCTTATATTCTGTCTGAGCCAGAGTAACCTTACGCAGAAGCTCTTCTTTTCTGTGTGGAAGAGAAATAAGAGAGGTTTTGTTATAAAGATATCTCAACATGTACTGGAGAATCCATGTATATGCATATGTGGAAAACCTTGTATTAAAGCCGTAATGAAATTTTGCGGCAGCGGTCATAAGCCCCATGTTTCCTTCTTGAATAAGATCCATCATAGAAACTTTTGAAGAATCTCCGAATTTTTTTGCAATACTTACAACAAGCCTAAGATTACTGTTTACAAGCTGATTTTCTGCAGCTTTATTACCTTTTTCTATTTCGCGAGACAGGGCAGCTTCCTGATTTGCATCCAGCAAAGGAAATCTTTGTATCTGTTTTAAATAACTGTCTAACATTTCCATAATTTAACTCTCCTGAAAACTTTTTTTCTTTGGTTAATCAATTGTTTCGACATATTATATATAGCAAAAAATGTGCCAACTTTCTGTTTTCTGATAATTAAATTCAAATATCATTCTTATTTTCTTACATTACAAGAAAATAGTTTTTGCAACCTGCTTTTAACGCAGGAAAATTTCTTTGTCAACTTTTTAATAAAATTTTAATCTTTTGTATGAATTTTTATACATCCAGGTTTTAAGTGTATATTTTTTTATACAATGAATACAAATTCAGACTGCCCCCCCCCATCGTTCGGCCCCACACTTTTGTTGCGTAACAAATCACAGATGCAGACGGATGAATCTGACAGTTTATCTTTTTAAGGATTTAAGATAATATTTGCTCCATAAAGATAAAAATCAAAAAAAGGAAAACACTATGTACATTACATGTTTAGATATGGAAGGCGTTATTGCACCGGAAATCTGGATTGAATTTTCAAAGGTTTCAGGCATTCCTGAGCTCAGCCGCACTACCCGCGACGAACCTGATTACGACAAGCTTATGAAGTGGAGAATCGGAATCCTTAAAGATCACGGTCTTACACTTAAAGACATTCAGAACACAATTGCAAAAATTGATCCTCTCCCTGGAGCAAAAGAATTTCTTGATGAGCTCCGGTCAGTAAGCCAGACTATCGTTCTTTCAGATACATTTGAAGAATTTGCAGGTCCAATCCTTAAAAAACTTGGTATGCCAACAATTATGTGCAACAGTCTTCAAGTTGACGAAAAAGGCTTTATTGTTGCCCACAAAATGCGCTGTCCTCAGTCAAAACTCACAACAGTAAAAGCACTGCAGTCAATCGGCTACGAAACAATCGCCTTTGGTGACAGCTACAACGACCTGGGAATGATTCAGGCTTCAAAAGCCGGATTCCTTTTCCGTACAACAGACAAAATCAAAGCTGACTTCCCGAATATTCCTGCTTTTACAGAATATTCTGATTTGCTGGCTGCTATTAAAGACGCTTTGAAAAAATAAACACAGATAAACGCAGATGAAAAGGATTCAACAGATATTAGTATCTTCTTTTATCTGCGTTTAACTTTACTCTTCTTCAGAACCCTTTCCCGCAAGAAGTTCAATTTC
>JAZQNJ010000053.1:0-124549 GCA_045627285.1 Treponema sp.
TGGTCTTCCTGGAGCAGAAATTTACGGCGGAAGAATCAACATTAACGGTGTAAATAACGTTGCAATCCGTAACCTTACAATCCGCGACGCTTACGATCCGTTCCCTCATCATGAAGAAAATGACGGCTTTAATGCTGAACATGACTGTATCGTAATTCAGGGAAGTTCTTACAACATCTGGATTGACCACTGTACAATGAAAGATTCATATCACTGTGGTACTGCTGCCAACGGCGAAAAGTTCCAGACTTATGACGGTCTTTGTGACATGAAGAACAATTCTTACAACCTGACAGTTTCTTACTGCCGTCTTCAGGATCACGACAAGACAATGCTGATTGGTTCAAGCTCAACAGATGGTTCTAATGCGACTCGTACAATTACTTTGCACCATAACTACTTTTTGAACTGCGGACAGCGTCTGCCAATGGTTCGTAATACAAGACTTCATAACTTTAATAACTATTACGATGCAGACGAAAAGGTTTACTGGAAAAACAGTTATGCTGTAGGTATCCGCGAAAACGTACTGTGTGTTTCTGAAAATAACTATTTTGGAACTGGAACCCAATATAGTTACAAAGATTCAGATGGACTTCTGTACAAAAATGGTGATGTTGATAATTCGTCTAAAAAGTGTAATACAACAACTGTAAAAACAAAAATGTCTGATGTATTTACACCAACATACACTTACAGACTGGATGCTGCTTCAACATTGAACACAACAGTTCCTGCCAACGCCGGAGCCGGAATCTGGAAAATCCCTGAAAGTGAAACAAACGGCCTGTAATTGTGCTGCTATGTCATTGCCGGATTTGATCCGGCAATCTTATGCAGAGATCCCCGGGTCAAGCCCGAGGATGACAGGAGTGTGTAAGCCCGAGGATGACAGGGTGGTGTGAAACCAGCGGTTTGTAATCGTGCAAGCGATGGGAGCCCCTTTAGTTGTTTACGGTGGTTGAGCCTGTCGGAACTACCGTAAACAATGGAGCGCTTTTGCGCGGAAGGGCGGACGTAGCGGTGGCGTAAGCCATGCACCCATAACTTTTACATCTGTGTTAACAGAAGCTCGCCCTTTGACAGAAGCTTTCTTGTAAGTTCTGCCATCTGGAGCGGGCTTTCTTTTTTTTCGCGGAGAACCCATTTGCAAAGAATACTCGTCATCATCCCGATTTTAAGGCTCAGTTCATAATCTGTATCCGGTGTTGCAGGCATAGATGATGGTGTCAGGTTTCGTTCAATTACAGTACGGATAACAGAATCGTTCTGCTCAGCCAGAGTGGCAATCAGATAAGTGTGCCTGTCGAAAAATTCAAAAAAATAGAGAAGCTTGTCTTTGTGAAGAGGCGCTTCCTGCTTGTATTCGTCCATAAAAATTTCCAGCTGCATTTCAAGAACATCGGCCAGGTTGTCAAAAAGTCTGTAAAAAGTGGCTCTGGAAACTCCGCATTCATTTTTAATGTCGGTAACGGAAATTTCATTAAGGCTTTTCGTCCATAGAATACGGCGGAGGGATTTGTAGATTTTAAGGGCAGATTTTTTTGATCTTTCGTCGGCTGGAATGTGATACAAAACAAGCTCCTTTGTCTCATAAAAATTACGATACAATTGTAACATAAAACAAGTGGATTTATACTGATTTTATAAACTGAGAGGTATTTGCCATGAAAGCTTTTTTTAAGAATATAGCAGTTTCGGTACTTGCAGTATGTGCTGCAGGATTTTTTGCAGGCTGTGCACCGGAAGATGAGAAATTTTCTGGAATAAGGTTTACAGGTACAAACTTATTTGTAGAGCCATCTTCCACAGTAGAAATTGCTGCAACTTATTACAAGGATGATAAGGCAGATAATGGTTCAACAGTGAACTATTCAATTTATACAGGCGACAGCATTGGAACATTAAGCGAAACTTCTTCTTTAAGCGGCAAAAAAGTAACTCTTACAGCAGGCTCAAAAACAGGCTATATCGGCATTAAGGCAGAATGCAAAGGAGCAGTTGCATATACAACAGTTGGCGTTAAAGCTGTATCTTCTGCTTTGAGTAAAGATGACCTTCCGGTTGGTTTTGCCTATCACGGCATTGATATGTCAAAGATGACAAACAGAGTTGAAGTTACAACTCCTGAAGAATTAAAATCGGCAGCAAGTGTTTCCGGCAACCTTGTTATCGTTAAGGGAACAATTGATATGTCTAATGGAATTCTTCCTGAAAGCGGTACAAAACTGGACGGTACAACAGCAACAGCTGCACTTAACGAATATGTAAAGGCAAACTCAAGCTATTCATCTTATGCAGACTGGCTCAAAAATGAAACAAAATGTTCTCCAGGTGTCGATTATAACAACAGCGGAATCCGAAATAAATATACAAATTCAATTCAGATTAAACCTGCTTCAAATGTTGCCATCATCGGTGAAAAAGGTGCAGTAATCCGCGGTGGTTACATTAAGATTGTAAACGGTGTAAAAAATATCGTAATCCGTAACCTTACAATTCAGGACGGAGTTGATCCGTTCCCGAACCACGAAGCAAACGACGGCTGGAACGCTCAGGTTGACGCCATCGGTCTTGATAACGGAAGCAATATCTGGTTTGATCACCTTACAATCGAGGATACTCTTCACTGTGGTACAGCCGCAAACAGTGAAAAACTTCAGATTTATGACGGCCTTCTTGATATGAAGGAACCTTCAACTTTCATTACAGTTTCTCACTGTATTCTGCGCAACCACGACAAGACAATGCTCATCGGAACAAGTGATTCAAAAGGAAATGCCAACGAACGTTTTATTACTCTTGCATACAACAATTTCCATAACTGCGGCCAGCGTCTTCCGATGGTGCGCAATACACGCATTCACGTAATGAACTGTCTGTATACAAGAAATGGCGGAGATTATCCAAGCCAGTCTTCAATCAATGCCCGTGCAGGTTCTCTTGTCTGGGATGACGGCAACTGGTTTGAAGGCGGTTCAACTCCTTCTTCTGGCGGCGGATCTTTTGTAGGTCCTGAATCAATTTTTGATGTGGCACCGGTTTATCCATACATCAACATGACAAAGAACGAAGTAAAGGCTCAGCTGGGAGCAGGTTTCGACATTAATTATTAAATATTAATCTGCATAAAGCCGGGCGTGTGCCTGGAGCGAGGGAGAGACTTCTCCCTCTTTTTTTTTGTCAATTGAGCAAGTTGTAAAATCTCGTTAAAATAGAATCTTGAAAAAAATGCGGTTGTCTGCCGCTTAAAATAAGGTGTAAAAATGGAAAATTCTAAAAGAACTGTAACTTGCGGTGAGCTTACAAAAGCTGACGTTGGCAAGAAAGTTGTATTGAACGGCTGGGTTAGCCGCACTCGTGACCTTGGTGGTCTCGTATTTATCCGTCTCCGTGACCGTTACGGTATTACTCAGGTTATGGTTGGAGACAATGCTTCTGAAGAAGTAAAAAAAATCGCTTCATCATTAAAATCTGAATACTGTATTGCTGTTGAAGGTATTGTTGCAGCCCGTGCAGAAAAAGACATTAACAAAGATATGGCAACTGGTGAAATTGAAGTTGAAGCTTCTGATATTGAAATCTTTACAACTTCTCAGGATCTTCCATTCTCTATTGAAGAAGTTCGTCAGAAGGACGGAAGTCTTGTTATTGCTAACGAAGACCTTCGCCTTAAATACCGCTACCTTGACCTGCGCCGTGATCCGATGCAGAAAAACATCATCCTCCGCTCTCAGGTAACTTTTGCAACCCGCGAATACCTTACTTCTAAAGGCTTCCTTGAAATTGCAACTCCAACTTTCATCAAGTCTACTCCTGAAGGTGCCCGCGACTACTTAGTTCCAAGCCGTGTTCATCCTGGAAAATTCTATTCACTTCCACAGTCTCCACAGCTCTACAAACAGCTTTTAATGGTTTCTGGTTTTGACAAGTACTTCCAGATTGCACGCTGTTACCGTGATGAAGACGCTCGTGGTGACCGTCAGCCTGAATTTACTCAGATTGATATGGAACTTTCTTTCACAAACCGCGAAGAAGTTCTTTCTACAACAGAAGGCCTTATGGGTTATATCTTTAAAAAGACTATGAACTATGACCTTCCTGCTAAATTTGACCGCATTACTTGGGAAGATGCTTTTGACTTTTACGGAAGCGACAAGCCTGATCTTCGCTTTGACATGAAAATGCAGGATGCAGCATTTATGGCTGACCTTGCTGACTTTAATGCATTCAAAGCCGGAGCTGCAAATGCTGGCCGCGACATTCAGAGACACAAACGTTCCGGCCTTAAAGCTCTCGTTGTTAAAAATGTTGCTGACAAATACAGCCGCAAAAATGTTGAAGCTCTGGAAGCCGTTGCAAAAATCAACCACGCTAAAGGTCTTGCATGGATGAAGGTTGATGCAGAAGGCAAGTTTGAAGGCGGAATTTCTAAGTTCTATGCCGGAAAAGAAGCTGAAATCTGTTCTAAGCTTGGTGCAGAAAAGAATGACCTTTTGCTGTTCGTAAGTGATGAAAACTGGCAGCTTGCATGTACTGCTCTTGGTGCTGTTCGCAAGCAGCTTGGTAAAGACCTTAACCTTTACAATCCAAATGATGAATTCCACTTTGCATGGATCATCGACTTTCCATACTTTGCATTTAACGAAGAAACAAACGGCTGGGAAACTGAACACCACATGTTCACTCTTCCACAGAAACAGTACTGGGATATTCTTGAATCAGATCCAGGCGCTGTAAAAGGCGACCTTTATGACCTGGTTCTTAACGGTTACGAACTTGCTTCTGGTTCTATGCGTATTAACGATCCTGAACTCCAGCAGAGAATCTTCAAGATTGTTGGTTACTCAAATGAACGGGCTCAGAAAGCTTTCGGCTTCCTGGTAGAAGCATTCAAATTCGGTGCACCTCCACACGGTGGTATTGCTCCAGGCCTTGACCGCCTGATTATGCTTATGCGCCACGAAGAATCAATCCACGAAGTTATCGCCTTCCCTAAGAATAATATGGCAATGTCGCCTATGGATGAATGTCCAAGTTATGTAGATGACAGCCAGCTTGATGAACTTCACATCAAATGTGTTGAAAAGGAATAGGCGACATTCAGTTTGTACTGAAAAAGAAGCTGAATGAGGTTACCGGCTGATAAAATCCCTCTTTGCAGGTACTCTACACAGACCCGGGGCTTTTGCTGAAGAACCTTCGGCTACGCCCCGTTATGTATGTTTTATGATAATATGATAATAGAGAGAAAACCATGAACAAATTGATTTCCGCTTTGTTGTCCCTGCTTTTTATTGCAGGAGTCTGTTATTCTGAGCAGCCTGACACTACTTCTGAGCCCTTTTTTAAGTCTAATATTGGTGTTGACTTTGCCTGGGATCCGGAATGTAAAAGGATTCCGGAATATGCTCATTTTTCATCATTAAAAGATCCTTACGAATTTCTGGAGCTTCGCAGCAGATTAAATCTTAATCACGAAATAAAAACACCTCTTGGAACTCACTGGCTTCTGGCAGGGGCACATCTTAACTTTCTGCCGTCTCTTGAAGTAACTCCAATTTCAATTCGTCCTGTTGCGGCAGCTTCTTTTACACCTGTTCCATTTCTTGAATTTTCTGCAGGTGCTTCGGTGGGAACAGGCTGGAAAATGCCGGGTGTAAATATGGGCGGAATGCGGCGTCTTGATACTGATTCGTCGGAATACAGCGATCTGGATCCTTTCCGTGACTTTTACTATGACTTCTGGGGACAGGCTTTGTTTCAGTTTGATACAGGTGCTATATTTCCAGGGGAATGGAATCACGTTGTCATGCAGGCTTATTACAACGCCGGATACAAGGCCCTTTCCTGCTTTAAGGCAGGAGATTTTGGCAAGTGGATGGGTACTGAAAATTTTGCCAATGGCTGGCAGTACGAAGGGTTCTTTCTTGTTGGCTATGACATGCCTCTCCGTCTGTACAGATCCGGTTTAATGGTTGATGCCTGGGGGCACTTTAATGATTCAGACTACGGAGACAGGGGAAGAAACTCAAACTTTAACGGCAACTTTACTTATGTCAGCATCTGCCCTTTTGCACAAGTTCATATGTCAAAAAAAGACGACCTGACAATTCTTGCAGAATTCTCAAGTCGTCGAAGTTTCTGGGAAAATCATACAAAGTATGCGGAAGAAGCAAATCTACATTACAAAGGCTACGAATGGTACTTTGTAAGAATTGCTCTTCGTTATGTACACACTTTTACTCGATAATAAAGGTTCTTCCGTCGTGAATGAATACGTTGTGATTGAAGTATCTTTTTAATCCTTCAACGAGAACGCGGCGTTCTACATCCTTGCCGATTTCTACAAATTCATGGATTGAGTTTGTGTCCTTTACGCGAACTACATCCTGGAAGATGATTGGTCCCTGATCAAGGTCTTCATTGGCAAAGTGAGTTGTTGCACCAATAAGTTTTACACCTTTTTTCCATGCCTGTTCATAAGGTTTTGCACCTTTAAATGCAGGGAGAAATCCGTGGTGAATGTTGATTACTTTATTGTTCCAGCGGCGTGTAAATTCAGGTGTAAGAATCTGCATATATCTGGCCATACATACAACATCGATTTTGTACTGTTCCAGAAGGGCCTGAATGTCTGCTTCGCAGGCTTCTTTTCCTTTCTGTGTATCAATTTGAAAGTATGGAATATGGAATTCTGTGGCAACAGAGCAAAGATCAGGATGATTCGAAATGATTACAGGAATTTCGCAGTCCAGCTGGCCGTCAGCATGCTTTAGAAGAACTTCATAAAGACAGTGGCTTGTTTTGCTTACGAGGACTGCCATTCTCTGCTTTACAGATTTGTCGTAGAGTTTCCAGGTAATGTCGAATTTTTGTGCGATGTCAGAAAAGTCTGCTGTAAAAGCGGCAGGACTGAAGATTTTTCCCTTTTCCTCTGTGGATGGTGCTGCAAACTGGATGCGGCAGAAAAACATTCCAAGGTCAGTGGATGTGTGCTGGGCCAAGTTAAGGATGTTTCCGTTATTTGATGCGATGCAGTTTGTGAGAGCTGCAATAAGTCCGCTTTTATCAGGGCATGTTGCGGTAAGTGTGTATATTGAATTCATAATGAAAAAATAATACAAAAAAGCAGGGAGTTGTACAAATACAAAAATGACTTTATTGCAACAGTTTTTAGTTTCCGAAGATGAACGAATTGATCAGACTCACATTCCCGGGATAAAAGTAATTCAAAATAAAAAGCTTTTTTGCTATGGGATTGATTCTGTGCTTCTTGCTGATTTTGCCTCATGTGCCGGGGGAAGAGGATTTGATCTTGGAACAGGTAATGGAATTATTCCGATTTTGATGAAAGGTCAGTCCAAAAAAAATATTTCATTTACGGCACTGGAAATTCAGAAAAAGTCCGCAGAGCTGGCAGTAAGATCAGTTAAGTTAAACGGTTTTGAAAGCTCCATAGCTGTTGAAGAAGGGAATATAAAATCTGTATCAACGCGATTTAAAAAGGGCGAGGCTGATTTTGTTGTTTCAAATCCCCCGTATATGGTTCCGTCGAGAGGCCGTCAGAGTTCCAACCAGGAAAAAATGATTGCCAGACAGGAATTATTGTGTTCGCTGGAGGATGTGGTAAGGGCTGCTGCTTATCTTTTAAAAGAAGAAGGGCACTTTTTTATGGTACACAGATGGGAGCGGCGAGAAGAAATAGTTTCAATGCTTAAAAAAAATGGATTTGGTCAGGTATTGCTTAAAGCAGTAAAGCCCTTTGCAGATAAAGAACCAACTCTTCTTCTTGTGGATGCAGTTTCTGGTGCAGATGAAAAATTTATCTTAAAAGATTTAAAAGAACTTGTGGTTTACAGTGCACCAGGCGTGTATACTGATGAAGTAAACCTGATATATAAAAAATAAGAATGAAGAGAATAAAAACATTTCTGGTCCTGGGGGCCGTTTCAGTAATAATTTCCGCCTGTGCCTCATTATCACAAACCTATGATGGTTCAATAGCTTCGGTCAATGAAGCAGATGCCGAAAAACAACAGACATCTCTGCCGGATTTTAAAAGCAATAAAAATTACGGACTTCCTCTTCTGGCACCTGACGTAAAAGAAGAAATGCTTTCTGCAGACTACTGGATTGCTTCCTGCAAAAATCCAAAAAACCTTCTGATGACAAGGAAAGAAATTGACCTGTGGAATCAGGTTTGTGCAGATACAGTTCTTGATGACCGTGGGGATTTTTATATACGGCCGGATTTAAGATACACTCCATCAAAAATGACAGCGGAGCAGATCAGAAAAAATTTTGTTTATTATAATCCCTCTGTCCCATGGTACAAAAAGGTTGAAACTAAAAACGGAACTGTCATAAGAACAGTAAATGACAGGGATTTTAAGGCCTTCTGGCAGGAGATGAATCTGTCGCCCCTTGTTTCATGGAAAGATTATGCAAATCAGAAATGGATTCCAATGCCTCCAAATAAAACAGAATATAAAGTCAGAAAAGCTGTTTGTGTCAGAAGGAGTAATCTCCGCCTTGTTCCAGAGGAGAGGTTTTATTCGGATGACAAAGAATACTGGTACGACGATGCTGCTCAGAATTCCGGCATATTAATGAATGAACCTGTTCTTGTTTTATGGAAAAGTCTGGATGAAAAGTGGCTTTATGTTTATACAGGTTACTGTTACGGCTGGATTCATAAAGAGGATATAGCGTACTGCACCGATGAACAGTTTGAACGTTATTTTGATTATACGTCCAGAGATGATTTTGTTACTGTTGTGGTAAATAGAGTTCAGCTTACTGCAGATTATCTTTCCAGGGACAGTATACGCAAGGATTGTCCAGAGCTTTTGATGGGAACATACCTGAATCTGGCAGAAATCAAACCGGAGGATGCTGCTGCCAGGTTTGGAGGCCGGGTACCTTATGCCAGCTGGATTGTAGAAATTCCTCAGCGTAAAAAAGACGGAACTCTTGGATTTGCCTGTATGGCCGTTCCTGCAGGTATATGTAAGCGGGGACTTTTGCCATACACTCAGGAAAATGTAATCAGGCTGGCATTTATGCCTCTTGGAGAAAGGTACGGGTGGGGCGGAATGGCTGATTCCCGGGATTGTTCCGAATATCTGATGGATATTTTCCGCTGCTTTGGATTTAATCTTCCAAGAAACAGCAGGACACAGCTCTCTGTACCAGGAAAGACAGTGGATTTTAAAGACATAGCTGATTCAGAAAAACTGAATGCGGTAAAAAATCTGGAGCCAGGAACGATAATGGGCTTTCCGGGCCACGTTTTTCTGTATCTTGGTACAGCCGGTAATAAGCCTTATGTTATAAGTGCACTGGGATCGTATCACCCGGACTCAAACTTTGACAAAAAAACAGACGCAAACTCTGTAAACATAAATACTCTTGATGCTTCCAGAAAAAATGGAAAAACCTGGCTGGAGGTTGTTACCAGAGCAAAAATGCTGAATGATGACGGTACATTCCAGAGCAGAAAAATTTATCTTGATTCAAAATGGGAATACAGCTCATTTTCAAAAATCAATTCTGGGGCTGCCATTCTTTATAAAGCAAAGGGTAAACGAAAAAACATAACAGTGGCTGTTAATGCTGGTCATGGAACTTCAGGGGGACAGAAGATAAAAACCTTTAGTCATCCTGACAAGTCTCCAAAAGTTACAGGCGGCACATCTGGAAAAGGCTCAGTAGAATCAATTTCAATAAGCAATGGAATGGTTTTTAAAAACGGTGAATCGGAAGCTTCTGTAAACCTTAAAGTTGCCATAATGGTAAAAGAAAAGCTATTAAAAGAAGGTTTTGATGTTCTTATGCTGCGACCTTCAGGTGATGTTCAGCTTGATAATATTGCAAGGACAGTAATAGCAAATAATAATTCGGATCTTCATTTATCCATTCATTTTGATTCTGACGGTTTAAAAACTGACAAGGGATGCTTCTGGTGCGGGATTCCGGAAGAAACAAAAAAACTCAAAACAGTCAGCAGACACTGGAAAGAAAGTGAACGGTTCGGAAGTTGTTTTGTCTCGGCCTTAAAGGAAAGCAAACTGCCTGTATTTAAGAACGGGAAATTTACGGTGGACCTGACTCAAACCGCATATAGTACTATTCCGACTGCGGATATTGAGCTTGGAAACCAGGCTTCTGCTATAAATTACGGGGCTTTGGAAAAAAGAGCTGACGCAATCGTACTTGCAATTAAGAAATTCTACCAGTAAAATCGAAGCATATGAGAGGCGATTTACAACGTATTACCCTTGATCAGATGGAATTGTTCGCAGATGCAATTAATCAGTGTACTGATGCGTTTGTATTTGTGTATGATGTACGGGAAGACAGCTTTTTTACATCATCAACAGTGCAGGCAATATTTGATTTTCCTGAAAAGCGATTTTCACATGCTGCAGAGACTTTGACACGTCTTGTCTTTAAGGAAGATGCTAATCTGTTTTCTACAGAAATTGATCGGGTTCGTAATGGAAAAGTAGATCATTTTAACCTGGAATGCCGATGGCTTAATAAAAACGGAAAACCTGTCTGGATCAGCATGCGTGGAATTATGCTGAGGATAGGTCAGGCGGGGACACCTGTTCTTCTTGGAAGAATCGCCATTGTTGATGAAGAAGATAAAACTGATACTCTCACAAACCTGCCTACAGAAGCTCAGCTGAGAAAAGATTTTGGAAAAGCATGGGCCGTAAATCAAAAAGTAAGCGGATTTCTTTTTAAAATTGATGTTGATAATCTTGGTGCGGTAAACGAACAGTATGGTGTTCACACTGGAGATTTTATTCTTTCTCTCGTATCAGATTGTGTTAAACGATCTGCCAGAGGATTGGCCAGTGTATATAAACTGAACAGTGATGAGTTTATTTGTATGAACCTCAACGGATCTTCTGCTGTCGATGCTCAGAAAATTTATCAGAATCTCAAAAGAAATATTGCCGAGACAGAACAGAAAATCGATTACGAAGTTGTATTTACTGTTAGTGCCGGTGCTGTTGCCTTTTACAATGACCCTTCACAGCTGGATGAGCTTTTAAAGAAAGTTCATTATACGGTTACAAATGCCAAGAAAAAGGGACGGAATAACCTTACTCTCTTTAATGCTGTTGAATATTCAAAATATCTCCGTAACCTTGATCTTCAGGTTAAATTAAGGGATTCAATTAAAAATAATTTTGAAGGTTTTGAACTTTTTTATCAGCCGGTTGTTAATGCCAGAAACCTTTATCTTGATAAGGGAGAATCTGTTACAAATGTAATCGGAGCCGAAGCCCTTCTGCGGTGGTCATGTCCTGAATATGGTCAGATTTCTCCGGAAGAATTTATTCCTATTCTTGAAACAAGCGGTCTTATTATTCCTGTAGGACGATGGATTCTTCTTACAGGCTTTAATCAGTGTAAAGAATGGAACAAGGTGCAGAAAAAATTCCATTTAAGTCTTAACCTTTCTTATGTTCAGGTAAAAAAGAGTGACATTCTTTCTGATGTTCAGATGGCTCTTGCCCGTTCAAAGGTTAATCCGGAGAGTATTACTCTGGAACTTACAGAAAGCGGATATATGGATAATGCCGCAGATCTCCAGAGACTTGTGGACGAGTTTTCGAAGCTTGGAATTAAAGTTGATATTGATGACTTTGGTACAGGATATTCAAATCTTCGCTACCTGCAGTATCTTCATGCAGCTACACTTAAGCTGGACTATTCTTTTGTTCATAAAGCAACTGGTGGCGATGAAGGTGATACAAAAGTTATTAAGCACATTACACAGATGGCACATGAACTTAATATGACAGTTTGTATGGAAGGTGTTGAAACAGCAGATGATATCGGAAAGCTTCAGGTTTTTGAGCCAGATAAGTTCCAGGGCTTTTATTTTGGACGGCCTTGTACGGCTGTAAACTTCAGAGAGCATTATCTGCGGCCTGATACAATTTATAAGGCTGAATAAAAAAAAAGGGGATGTCCCATAAGTAAAGACCGTAACGGTTATTGAGTCTGCTGACGGACTCAACCACCGTAGGTTGAACTTTTTAGACAGCCCCTTTTTTTTAGATATAGTGTCTTACTTCAACATGTTCAAACTGCTTTGTTTTGACTGCTACTATATAGCTTCCGAAAACTGCGGAAACGGCGTCAAAAACAGCTGCGAAACTGCAGAAAACAGGAGCTGCGTTTTTAAGAAGAAGCCATCCTGCATCAAAACCCCGGGCATACAGGGTACAGAGAACTGTAAGCGAAACTAATGTTCCGCCTGCGGGAATAGCTCCGAGGCAGAGAGAAACAGCAAATGACATGATGAATGTCCAGAATACTGCAAATGGTGTTACAGCAAGGTTTCCGTTGTAAGAGCGGAGAATTACAACAAAGCAGACTGCTGTTACAAGAGCAGAGCCTCCTCGACCAAAAATCGAAAATACTGGAATTGTTACATCTGCTGATTCAGCATGGGCACCGAGACTTTCCCGTGTGTGGCGAAGGTTTACCAGCAAAGAAAGGTTTGAATCTGCTGAGAAAAATGCTGCAAGGATTGGTGTTATGCACGCATACATTACATGGTATGGATGTGAATCGTTGCAGAGGAAGTAAATTATCAGCGGATAGATAATTCCAAACACGATTACAAAATCTACCAGCAGCATGATGAACAGTGGCAGAAATGAACCTGAAGCCAGAACTGTCCGGGCATTCGTTGTCCAGTAAGCGGAAATGGCGATCATTCCGACACTAAGCCAGTCGATGAAGAAGCTCATAACCGAATAACAAAGCTTTGCTGCAGATTCAAAGAAAGTGATGACTGGTTTTGAAGCGTTCTCATCTGTTTTACAGCCGGCTCCTGCAAATCCTGCAAAAATAAAACATGGCAGCAGGAAAGATCCGTTAATGACAGCCTCAAATCCTGAGTGAGGAAGAATCTGCATTACAAGTGACCTGAATCCGATGCTTTCGGCATTATTGACAGTTGCAAGAGGGATGTTGATCTTTGGAAGTTTTACAAGAAGAATCGAAAGAAGTCCCAGAAGAGTAAGAATCAGTGTGGACCCGAGGATTGTTCCTCCTGTCCAGAGTGCTGTTTTTATCAGCATTTTTGTATCCCGTAATTTGAATACAGCCATAAAAACTCCGAAGAACAATACCGGAAGAAGAGTGTAACGGCCGAATCTGATGGCGAACTCGCTGGCAGCTGCAAGAAGTGATGCAACTTCAGGGTTTTTAGAGGGAAGAATAAAAGCGGCACCGATCCCAAGAAGGATGCCAAGAATGTATTTAATCCAGATTTTCATAATGGCTAAAATTATACTTAAAAAGACCGCCCTTTGCCATATATAAAAGTGAATGATATAATTCAACTTATGGAAAAAACGATACTAATTGCAGGAAAAGATTTTCCTGAAGGCAGAGATTTAGCTTCGGGAGTAGTGCTTCACGGAGATACAGCGGTTATTACTTCAAATCCGGCATCGGATTTAAAATCTGAAGACGGTTCAATTCCTGTTGCATGGAACAGAACCTCTGCACTTTCTGCCAGATCTCTTGTTATTTCCACTTTGAATCAGAAGGGCAGTCTGGACGAGGCAATCCTTGTCTTTGATGAAGAATCCTATGCTCCAAAATACGGAAATCCAGGGGCATCAGAAAGCAGCAGGGCTTTTGATGAACTCGTACTGGGATATCAGTATCTTACTTCTGAACTTCTTTTAAGATTCAATCAGAGAAAAAATGCAGGTCTTTCACAAAAAACTGCAAAACTGGTGTTTGTTTATAAGTCAAATGTCAGTGACGCACAGGCTGTAATAAATCCAAATCTAAAAGCCGGTACAAAGACTCTTTCAAAGTCCCTGGTAGCTGCCGGTGGTGCTGCATTCAGAGCCTTTGCAGAAAATATTGCGGCTTCTGTGGCAGAGACGGATGATGTGATTCCTGTTCTGATTGAATGTGATGGTAACAATGAAACTGCGAAAAGAGATTCAACTTTGATGAGCTGGCTTTGCGGTTACCTTGATCAGATTGATGAATTGAAAAAACCTCTTACAGCAAAACAGAAAGTAACCTGGGTAAAAGCTGGGGCAAAAACTCCAGGCGGGTTTGGTCTGTTTAAGTAAAAATATTTTGTGAGGTGGCAGTATGATGAATATTCAGGGGCTGGCAGTTGATTTTTACATTTCCTGCGGTATAAAAATTATTTTTGCTTTTGCAGCAGGTTTTATTCTTGGTCTTGAAAGAAAATTCCGCCAGCAGGTTGTTGGAATGAGGACTCTTATACTTATTTGCGAATCTGCGGCCATGCTCACAATTCTTTCCGGATGGATTACAAAGCAGATTGGTACTGCGGATAACGCACGAATTGCGGCAGGTGTTATTAGTGGCATAGGGTTCCTTGGTGCCGGTGTAATTATGAAGCAGGGGCTGAATATTAAGGGTCTTACTTCTGCAGCAATAATCTGGGCAGATGCGACAATCGGTCTTTGTATTGGAGCCGGGCTTTATGTTCCCACTTTTGCAATGCTGGCTGTTGCGGTTATTTCTCTTGTATCTCTTGAGCGTATTGAAGAAAGATGGTTTCCTGCAGGCCGCACAAAGTCATTGCACCTGACATTTAAAAGTGAAAACCTGGATATGATAAAACTCCGTCAGATTATTAAAGAACAGGGATTTGTGATTACTGATGTAAATGTGAGCCAGATTATCGACATTCATCAGACAATAATTCATTATTCTGTAAAAGCACCTAGAATCAACGACTATTCACAGCTGGTGGAAGCGTTGAATATGGCGGGAACTTTGAGTGAATTCAGCATTACAGATTAAAAATAAACTGTAACAGGAAAACTAAACACCCTGACCTGCACAATGTAGTCCGGCTCATCCGTGCCCTACGGCAAGGTTCTTTGGCGATATCCCCTGTTCTGAGAGTATTGCATTACAATAAAAATCAAAAACTGCTTTTTTCTTTTTGCTGTATAAGGTAAAATATTCCGTTATGCAATTCGATAATCCTTTAATCGTACAGAGCGATAGAACCTTACTTTTAGATGTTCATGCACCACGAGCAGAAGAGTGCCGCAATGCACTAATTCCATTTGCGGAACTGGAACGATCGCCGGAGCATCTTCATACTTACAGATTGACCTCACTTAGTCTCTGGAATGCCTCTGGAGCAGGATTTACTCCACAGCAGGCTGTCGAAGTTCTCAGGGAATTTGCCCGCTATGATGTTCCACAGAATGTGGAAATGTGGATTACAGAAACTGCAGACCGTTTTGGAAAGCTCCGCCTGGTTCAGGGACCAGTTTTTGAAGTACCTGGTAAAGACGGTCAGCCGGTAAAGGAAGAGTATCTTTATCTCGTAAGCAAAAACGGACTTGTGGCCAGGGAAATAGGGGCCTGTTCCGCAGGAAAAAAATACCTTGTTCCTTGTACATACGAAGAACCGCAGGGAATTCCGGAAAATCAGAAAGTTGTTCTTACACCGGAAGAAAAGCAGTTCTGCTTCCGGCTTCAGCTAACAGACCGTGGTACTGTAAAGCAGGAGCTTCTTGCTGTAGGATGGCCTGTAAAGGATGATGTGCCTATGGGTATTGGAGAGCCTCTTGAGGTAAATCTTCGCACAGTTTGCAAAAGCGGCAGGGAATTCAATCTCCGCAATTATCAAAAAGAAGCTGCTGCAGCACTTGTTGGAAATAAAGGTCCTGGAACCGGATTTGGAACTATTGTGCTTCCATGTGGTGCCGGAAAAACTATTGTCGGCATGACAGTGATGGATCTCCTTAAAACAAGCACACTGATTATTACTACAAATATTTCTGCCGTTCATCAGTGGATTGGAGAATTGCTGGATAAAACAGATCTTACGGAAGACCAGATAGCAGAGTACACGGGAGAAAACAAGACAATAAAGCCTGTTACTGTGGCAACATATCAGATTCTTACCTGGCGTCCGACAAAAGATGGACCATATCCTCACTTCGGGCTTTTTAGAGAACGGAACTGGGGCCTTATTATTTATGATGAAGTTCATATGCTGCCTGCACCGATTTTCCGTGTAACAGCTGAAATTCAAGCAATACGCCGCGTTGGACTTACTGCAACCCTTGTTCGTGAAGATCACTGCGAAGGACATGTGTTCAGTCTTGTTGGACCAAAACGATATGATGTTCCATGGAAAGATCTGGAAGCCTGCGGATGGATTGCTTCTGCAGAGTGTATTGAAGTTCGTCTTAATCTGGATAATAGTGTTGAAATTGAATACGCAGTTGCAGATCAGCGTAAAAAACACCGTATTGCAAGTGAAAATCCTGTAAAGCTTAAGGTTGTACAGGAACTTGTGGAACAGAATACAGAGGACAAGATTCTGGTTATAGGTCAGTATCTGGATCAGCTGGAAGAAATTTCAAAGCTTCTAAACGCTCCGATTATCACAGGAAAAACTCCTAACGAAGAAAGGGACTTGATTTACGGACAGTTCCGGAGTGGAGAAATTCGTGTCCTTGTAGTGTCAAAAGTTGCAAACTTTGCCATTGACCTGCCAGATGCAAGCATGGCAATTCAGGTAAGCGGTACTTTCGGAAGCCGTCAGGAAGAAGCTCAGCGGCTGGGAAGAATTCTTCGTCCAAAGGAAAGAAAAAGCCGTTTTTACACACTTATTACCAGAAATACTGTGGAAGAAGATTTTGGTTCCAACAGACAGAAGTTCCTGGCGGAGCAGGGATATGCTTATCGCGTAGTAAGATATTCTGATTCCAGAGACCTAGTGACTGGAGAGTAAAATGATAAATCTTGATCCAAAAGTGCAGAGAATCATGGATTGGCGGGAAAGCTTTGTTACTTTGCCGGACAATCATTTTTTTGAACTGATCCGTATGTATCTGGGAGAAATTCATTCCCCGTTTAACAAACAGAAACTTATGGAACAGCTTGGAGCTTTTTTAAGAAAAGAAGAAAATAGGACAACAATAGTAAATCTGCTTTCTGAAAGTGATCTTCTGATTCTTACGGCAGTGTGGTTCATTCCGGATGCAACTAACGAAAAACTGTCAGACTTTTTTTCAAGTTCAATTCACTTTGCAAAACTTTATGAACGTCTGTTAAACCTTGAAGAAAGGCTTCTTATATACCGTCACATCGACAAAAATACAAAAAAAACAATTATCAGCATTAATCCTACTCTTGAAGATGTCCTGGAACCTCTTTTAAGTAAAAAAACTCTTCTGCCACAGCCTGTTCTGGACAAGCGTATTGAAGGCAGACGGCCGGTTCTTACACCGGAAAGAATAGGAGGATTTCTTAATTTTGTGATGCTGAATCCAGCTCTGTGCAAAGCTGACGGTACTATTAAAAAACGTGACGGAGAACGGCTTGAGCTGATTTTTGGTTCAGGTTCGCTGCTTTTCTGTCAGCTTCTTATGACCGCATTCATTAATCTTTCTCTTGTAAAGGAATTTTCTGGAGGATGGAAGCTCGATTTACGGCGGCTTGAAGCTTTTGCAGAGCTTCCTGACAAAATTCAGTACGCATACATTTGTGCGGCATCTGTCTGTAGACTCAGTATTACAGGACTTGTAAAGCAGGCGAAACTGCTTCTTGAAACAACAGGCTCAATCCCTGCTACAGGTTTTACTGAGACAGGAATCCTTCGTAGTGCTTTTTTGATTTATGAAGGCAGTTCAGCCGGTAATGGAGTAAATCGCAGTGCTGCAGGGGGAAGATTTGCTTCAATTCTGGCAAAGGCTTCTGCCTCCACAGGCAATTCTGTAGATCTGGCAGTAAGTCCTGCGGCTCTTATGGAACGTCTCATGAACAGTGCTGTTGTTCTTGGGTTCTTAAGTGAATATGGAGTTGATGAAAAGGGCAAAGCAATTTACGTAAAAGGTGGACTTTTTGATGAACAGGATAGAATACGTGATGGAAGTCTTCCTAAAGTTCTGAATGTTGATGCCGGCTTTAACGTGATGATTTTTCCGGGTCTGGCTCTTAAGCACCTTCTTCCTCTTATGAGTTTTCTGGAAATAAAGCAGTTTGATACTGCCGCAGTTTTTGAATTGAATAAAAAAGTTGTAATGAAGGCATTTGATAACGGAACGGAATCAGAAAAAATCTATTCTCTTATTAGTACATACTGTGCCTATCAGCTGCCTGAAAATCTTCGTGTTTCGATTGAAGACTGGTCAAGTTCATATTCGTCAGCCAGCCTGTATAAAGGTTACGTCTTAAAGGTTGATGAAAAAAATGCTGCAGTTATTCAGAACAATCCGGCCATCGCCCCTTCGATTTATCAAGTTCTGGCACCAGGTGTATTCCTTCTTCGTGTTAAAACTGATGAAGAAGCTGAGGCAGTAATTGCAAAAAGCGGTCTTGATTACATAGGACAGATTAAATCTGCTGAAAGCGAAATTGAGTCAGCCTGCTTCCCGGGATTTGATTACAATAAATCTACAACTTCCGTGCTTTTTGGAGCAAAGACAGTGCCTCCGGCAGGATCTGTAAGCGGCAGTCTTGATGATGAATCTGAAACTCCAGCCCTTCCTTCAACAGAGGAAGAACGAAAAAATCATTTTGATACTCTCCGTGGACTTCTGGATAAGATGGCTATTACGCCGGAACAGAGGGAAGGACTTCTTCTGAGAATCAATAGAAAAATCATTTTGACTTCCCAGCAGCTTATTGCAGACAGTGTAAAACAGGAACAGATTGAAGCTACTGGCATGGATTATCAGGGAAAAATTCATGTGGCAGAAAGTGCTATTACCCAGAACATGATGCTGGAGCTGGAATTTGATGATAAAGAAGCTCCAAACGGACTTGCAGTTATAATTGGAACTCCTGTTTCTGTAGAAAAGAATTCACAGGACGCAGCTGTTCATATGATTGTTGAGCCTGATCACGAAGAAAGAACTTTCTCCATTGGCAGGGCAAGAAATGTTAAGAGAATCAGGGGTAATCTCTTTAGATAAACGGACTTGAAAAGTTTTTTGTTCAGTCCGGAACTTTAAAACAGTCAGTTTTTGTCTTTCCTAATCATTTTTTATCTGTTACTATTCATAGGAACAAAAAGTAAAGGTTGAAAAATGATTAGTGGTATTTTAATAGAAGGTTTGATTTACGGCATTATGGTTCTGGGAGTTTTTATGACTTTCAGAGTGCTGAATTTCTGTGATATGACTGTGGATGGTTCCTTTCCTCTGGGAGCCTGTGTTCTTGCAACTTGTCTTACACTGCACATTCACCCGGTAATTGCACTTTATCTGGCGTTTATGGCAGGTGCCTGTGCAGGACTTATTACAACCGTTATTTATACAAAACTGCGTATTCCGGATCTTCTTGCCGGTATTCTTGTTATGACAATGCTTTATTCCGTAAATCTTCGCGTTATGCGTAATCAGGCAAATGTTTCTCTTCTCCGTCTTGATACACCTTTTAAAACTGTAAAAAATCTTGGCAACAGAGCAGCTGAAATTATTGCAGCAAAAATGGGCGTTACAGAAAATGTGTGGCTTCCAAATGACTGGAGCCTTGTATTCTTTATGATAATTATTGCTGCCGTTGTATGCTGGATTCTGGTGTGGTTTTTTAGTACGGATTTTGGTCTTACAATGGGGGCCTTGGGAAGTAATCCTCAGATGGTTGTAAGTCAGGGAGTAAATCCTACAATTGTCCGCGGGGTGGGAATCTGTCTGGGGGACGGTCTTGCTGCTTTAAGCGGTGCCTTCTGGGCAATGTTTCAGGGTTTTGCGGATGTTGGAAGTGGAACTGGCGTAGTTGTTTCTGGTCTTGCATCCCTTATGCTTGGTGAGTTTTTAATCAGATCAAATAAAATAGGATTTCAGGTCCTTCGGGTAATTCTTGGTTCAATTCTTTACAGGGGACTTATGTATTTTGGAAGACGTTATGGTGGAATCGTTGGACTTGGTCCAAATGACTTAAAACTTCTGACAGGTCTTCTTATCATCATCTGCCTTATAGTTTCTAATACAAATATTGCTGATTATTTTAAGGAACACATGAAACGCCCTGAAAAAACAGGAACAGGAAGGTAAAAAATGCTGGAACTTAAAGATATCGGAATCACATTCAATCCTCATACTCCTGATGAAAATAAAGCATTGCAAAATATCAATCTGAAAATTAACAGGGGTGACTTTATAACTGTAATCGGGTCTAATGGTGCTGGAAAATCAACCTTGTACAATGTAATTGCAGGAACCCTTAATCCTACTGAAGGAAAAATTCTTCTGGACAGAGAAGAAAACGGAAAGCCGGCAGACATTACAAAGGATCCTGAATACAAAAGGGCCAGATACATTGGACGAATTTTTCAGAATCCTCTTCTTGGTACAGCCGGAAAAATGAAGCTGGAAGATAACATGGTAATCTGCAGCAAAAAAGGTTTTAAAGGTCTTCGTACAAGTCTCAACAACAAACTGCGGGAAGAATTCCGCACTCAGCTAAAAGAACTTAACATGGGGCTGGAAAACCGCCTTAACGACAATGTAGACCAGTTTTCAGGAGGACAGAGACAGGCCCTTACACTTTTGATGGCAGTTATGAGCCGGCCGGATCTGCTTCTGCTTGATGAACACACTGCGGCACTGGACCCTACAAATGCACAGATTGTAATGGATTTGACTCTGAAGTTTACAAATGAACTTGGACTTACAACAATGATGGTAACTCATAACATGCAGCATGCTTTGGATTTTGGGAACCGTCTTATTATGATGCATAAGGGGCAGATTGTTCTTGATTTGAGTCGGGAAGAAAAAGCAGGGCTTACAATGGACGATCTGGTTGAAATGTTTAAGAAGCTTCGGGTTAGTAACGATAATCTTCTGTTACAGTAGCGGCAGTGTCCACGGGGGGTGCGTCCATGGGCTTTGCTGCAGAACCTTGCCGTAGGGCCCCTGTTCTGTGGCGGGCTTGAGTGCGGACACTTTGTTTAAGGCAGGAAAAAAACTCTTGACGGTTGTTTCTATTCATAGTAACATATTTTTATAAAGCAGCGTAATGCTGTTTTGGAGGATACTATGAAATTAACAAAAGTTGTTCTTGCTCTGGCTGCCTGTGCAGTTGTTTTTGGTACAGCTTCATGTTCTAAAAAAACAAATGCTTCTGACAAAAAAGTAAAGATTGGAATTGCAAAAATCGTACAGCATGTTGCACTTGATTCTGTTGAACAGGGTATTATTGATTACCTTAAAGAAAATGGAATAGATGCAGACTATGATCTTCAGAATGCAAACGGTGATGTAAACACAGCTGCTCAGATTGCAATGAAATATCGTGATGACAAAGTTGATGTTGCTGTTGGTATTGCTACTCCTGTAGCTCTGGCTCTTGCAAATACAATCAAAGATACACCGGTTGTATTTGGTACTGTAACAGATCCTCTTGGAGCAGGTCTTGTTACTACACTGGAACACGGCGAAGGCAATGTAACAGGTATGAGTGATGAAATCCCTACTGGTCAGCACATTGCAATGTTCAAGCAAATTGCAGGTATCAAAACCCTTGGTTACATCTATACTTCAAGTGAAGCTAATTCAGTTTCATCTCTTGAACTTGTAAAAAAGGCTTGCGAAGAACAGGGAATCAACCTTGTAACACAGGCAATCACAAATTCAAGCGAAGTTAAACAGGCTGCAGAAACTATTGTTGGCCGTGTTGATGGTATTTACCTTACAACTGACAACACTGTTTTTTCTGCACTTTCAAGCCTTGTGCAGGTATTTGGTGCTGCTAAAAAGCCAATCTTCTCTGGTGATGTAACAGGTGCTATGGAAGGCGGATGTGCAATCGCTTCCGGCTTTAACTACTACAAAGCAGGCCGTGCAACTGGCGAAATGGTTTTCCAGATTCTTAAAGGAACTAAGCCTGCAGATCTTCCTGTTCGCTTTATGACAGAACCAAGTGATTCTGACCTTCTGTTTGACCTGGATGCAGCAAAAGCCTGTGGAATTACAATTCCTGCAAAATACCTTGATTCTGCAAACATGATCTTCGAAAACGGAAAACTTACAACTAAATAATCAGTAAATAAATATGCCGACGGATGTTGGAGAGTTTTAATTATGGAAGTGGCTGTCCAATAAGTAATGACTGCAGCGGTAATTGAGCCTGCCGAAATGACCATTGCCCTAAAGGTGGTGGTTTTGACAAACTCAACCGCCGTAAGTTGTACTTTTGGACAGCCATTTTTTTTACGAAAGACAGAAATAGTGTTATACTAAGTTTTATGGCTGATATAGATTTAATCTGTAGAAATATTTATCACGCAGCATGGATTGCAACTGTGCGTGGATTTTCCGGGGCACCAGTTGCTTACATTCACCTTAAAACGGGGAAAAATTCTTCTGTAGATAAAAAAGAACTTACAAAAGCTTTTGACAAGGTAAAATGGGATACACCACTTTCTACTGCGGACCTGAGCTTTGAAGAAGATTCATCTGTTTCAGAGGATATTTTAATCGTTGAAGACATAGAAGAGTTCCAGGATGATGAGGGAAATGCCGCAAAATTTAAAGTTCATCCAGAGGATTCTGTAATAAAAATCAGCTGATATTTCTTTCTGTTATAAAGTTTTAGCAATTCTCATTTTTATTTTCTTTTTTTCATATTTTATGTAATCTCATTTAAACTCCAAAAGTTTTTTCGCCGATTATTAAAAGGTATAAATTTGTCTTTTTAATGGAGATTTTTACGAAAGTCCAAAACCGTGGCAAACAGTTTATTTTTTCTCTTTTTAGCAGACGCAGCCTTTTACTGACTGTGATGATGCTGTTATGTGCAGGTGCTGTGTTTGGTACTGATTATACATGGAATGGCGGAGCAACCGGAGACTGGAATAATAATAGAAATTGGAATGGCGGTTTTTGGGGATTGGGGCAGTATCCTCAACAGACAGGGGACAATGCAACTATTTCAAATGCAGCAATAAATGTAATTGATAATATAACTGTGGGAAACGTAAAAATCACAGGAGATACATCTTTTACTGGAAGCGGGACATTAACAATTACCAATTTGACTGTAAATGCAGGACAGACTTTGACAATTGATTCAGCAACAACTATAAAACTGACTGGTTCTGGAACAATTAACGGCACACTCTCCGGCAGCGGAACACTTGATCTTTCTGGATATACAGGTAATTTGCTGGCTCTTGGTAATCTGGATGGACTGAATGTTATTTATCCTTCGGGAAAAGAGCTCTACTGGAGAACAAATGCTTCTGACAGCAATTACACAAATTTAAACAACTGGTCCCTGTCAGCAGATGGGGAAGCAATAACTGTATTTCCTGGAGATATACATAACTATAAGGTAATCATACAAAAGCAGACTGCAGGTACAAATTATCCAACACTTAACACAACAATCAGTATAAGAGAAATTGAAGTTGAAGATGGAGCAAGCCTGACTATAGGAAACTCGGGTGCGGTAATAACGCTGACAACTAATAAGCTGACAAATAACGGCGAAATTTTACTTCAGAATAATCTTACAGTATCTGGATACGAAGGAACCGGTTCGATAAAAGCAGATGTAAAAGATACCTATATTGATTTGACAATTCTGTCTGATTCAGAAACCACTATTAATGATATTGCTATTGATTCTGCCGGCAGGCTGTACATCTATGGTAAAGACTACGATAAGCCTGCAACAAGAAAAAAAATTACAATCAACAATTTTATCTCTGTGGCAAACGGTGAATTAAGTCTTTACGGTGAGTTTGAAACAAAGACAATATCTGTAAAAACCTTTTCTTTAGAGGAAGGCCGTCTTACTGTCAATGGAAATATTTATGCTGATGATATTTATGTGGATGGAGATGGCATAAGTGTTACAGGTGATGTTACAGCCCTGAATCTTCTTAAAATTATGGACGAAGATTCAACACTTAAAATGCTTACTGAAAATAAAACAGTAAGTGTTACAGGCACTTTTGAGAATGACGGTACAGAAGAAAACTTTGTTTCAAATAATGCAGTTGTAAAGTTTAAAGGAACAACAGCTGAGGTAAAAGGTCCTTTCTCATTTTACGATGTGGATGCAACTGCCTGTACAAATCTCACATTTAACGGAAACGTAAAGGTTGCTGGAAATTTTGTTTCAGCTTCGACAAAAACTGTTTTTAAAGGTGATGCAGATTTTTCTTCTGCTACAGGTTACACTGCCCGGGGTGATATAGACTTTTTTAATACAAATGAAGATGGGACTTTCAGGACATTCAAAACATTTGACGGAATGACTTTGAAGAACTTCTACTGTGGTGGAAATGTAGACTTTGTTATTAACGGAGCAGTTTCTGCCAGCAGCTATAACATTCCTGATGCGACTCATGAAGCCGGTGCTTATAACATGTCAAAGCACTTTGTTTCAAAGATTACTGCAGGGACAGGTACATCAAATTTTACTATAGCAGCGTTTGACATTGGACGTTCGTCAAATAAAGACGTTGAGGCCACTGCAGTCACCGGTAAATGCTACATTGACTGTGACGTTATCTATACAGGAAAAGAAGTTCAGGCTCATGTAGGTTCAATTTTTGAACTACGAGAAAACAGAACATTTGAATTAACAGATACTAACGGCAAGATTTTGGGTACTTCTTATACAACAGCACCTCAGCCTTTATTTGAAATTTACGGGGTTTTGAAGGTTAAGGGCGAATTTAATCTTGCTGCAAAAAATAATCCAAGCTGTTCAAGACTTACTGTTTACGGTACAGGAAGTGTAGAAGCTAAAAAAATCTGGTGGGAAAAAGCTGAACCTGATTATGTATCAACCGATGCTCCTGTTACGGTTTATTCTGGTGGTAAAATTACTGTTACTGATGGTATTAACGTAATTGAAAAAGCAAATGCCACTAATTCAAATGCCGAACTTACATTTGTAAATAACGGAACTGTAACAGTTACAAGTTCCACAGGAACTCTTTCTGCAGCAAAATATACTGGTAATGGTACGTTTAATTTTGCAGGAGGAACAATAACTGCTTCTTCTGTTACTGACAGTGGGACAATCGGCAATCTTGTTCTTACTGGTTCAACAACAATTCGCACAGTTGCAAAACTTCAAATCAGCTCATTAAAATTTGAAAATGCCGGAGATAAAGTCCTTACAATAGGAACTACTGGATACACAGGTGTACTTATTACAGATGGAATGACTCTTTCTGGAACAGCTGATCACCTTCTTACCGTAAATGGCATTGGTAAATTACAGTTTGCCGGTGATTTATCTGGTGGGGAATATCTGTCTGTAGGTCCTGACCTGGTTATTCAAAATGCTGATGGAGTTGTGGGAGCATACACTTACACGGCAGCAAACTCAGTTCCTTCTGCAGGTACTTCAAATGCAGATAAAGCTCTTGTTATTAGACACGGATGGCTTATTGATAAACTGAGTAACCTTACTTATACGTGGACTGGTGGAGCTGCTTCTGGAACTGCGGCTGCCGGTACAACAGTTGCAACGGACTGGTCAAATCCCCTTAACTGGGACATTAAACTTTGCCCTGTTCGTGATGCAACAGTAGTAATTCCCGCAACAACGGACACTCCTGCTGTGCCTTCAACAGAAACTTTTGAAGCCGGAAACCTTACTGTTGCAGCCGGAGCTAAAATTACACTTAAGTCTCAGAATCTTGCGCTTTCAGGAATGGCTGGAGATGCGGCTGCTTCTTATACTTTAGTAAATGCCGGAACAATTGTTTACACAGGCGACGGACGCATTACTGACGGTTCTGACGTGATTAACGATATTCTCAATGGGGGAACTGTTGAATATGCAAAATCAACTCCTGCTGCAGCTGGTGTAATCTCTGATATTTCTTACGCAAATCTTGTAGTCAGCGGAAACACATGGACTACTGAAAATACAACTGTTTCTGCAACTGGAAATGTTACGGTATCTGGTGGAACAGTAACTTTTGATGGTGATGACGGTCTTGAAGCAGACGGATCATTTACTCTTTCTGGCGGGACTTTCTCCGGAAAGATCAAAGCCGCTTCAATTGCCGTAACCGGTGCTGCTGTTGCAAACGGAGACTTTACTTTTGTTTCTGATGATATCACTGTTTCACGGGGTATTACGGCAACAAATTATACTGCAACTCTTTATCCTGCTTCTGATGATAAACCTGTTGTATTCGGAACTGGTGTTGCAGGAGCTCTTTCTTTGACTAACACTGAACTGGGATATCTTGGCGCTAAAACTGTAATTCTCGGTTCAAGCACAAATACTGCAGGCCTTACAATTAATCAGTCTATGTCTGTTAACTCAAGTATTTACCTTATAACCGGTGGAACTATGAGTCAGACAGCAGGTGGAACTTATACAATTAATTCGATCCGCGGTGAACTTTATCTTGAAGCAAAGGATGGAATCGGTGATATTTCTGGAAATGCTCCTGTTACAATCGGTTCTGTAAATGATACTGTTTCTGCAAAGATTACCGGGGCCGGGGATATTTTCTTAAAGATTGCAAATACAGGAACTACAACTCTTGGTGGTGAAGGTTCAAAAGTAATCCTTGCTCCAAACGGTAACATTAAAATTGAAACTGGCGGAGACATGGTTCTTGGCGGTAATATCGAGGCAACTTCAGGAACTCTCGGGCTTGCTTCAGGCGGAACTTTGACACGCACAGGCGGGGTTTTGACTTCAAATGATAAAATTACTCTTTCTGCTCGAGGCGTAATCGGTTCTTCTGTCCGTCCTGTTGAAATTGATTGTGATTCAGTCAGTGCCGGAACAACTTCTGATGGAATATATCTCAGTCAGGATGGAATTATGAAAGTTTCCGGGGCTGGGGATATTTCTGTTGCTGCAGCTCCTGTTTTCCTTAAAGCCGATGACTTTGATTTTGAACCTGGAGCTGTCGCTGCCGGAAGCGGAACAGTGACATTAACTTCTCATGATGCAGAAGATTCAGGTCTTGAAATCAATCAGACAAAACTCAATGGAATTACATCAACAACTGCCCGCAAACTTGTTCTTGGCGATGGCAGTCAGACTGGTGGAATTACAGTAAGCGGTTCTGTTAATCTTGGTTCATTTACAGATACAACTTTCTCTTCAAAAGTATTTAATTCATCTTCTGCTGTTATTTCTGCAGGAAAAGTAATTCTTTCACCTGTTGAAAATGAAATTACACTGAACGGTGGATTTACTTTCTATGATCTTGAAGCTAAAACAATGGGCGGCAAGACAATTAAGTTTGGTGCCGGATCAACAACAAAAATAACAAATTCACTTACTTTGTGGGGAACAAGTGCTTCATCACGTCTGACTCTTCGTTCAACTGCGGATGATTCTCAGTGGACTGTTAACTGTACTTGTCCTTCAGCAAATACTGATATCAGATGGGTTGATATTAAGGACTCTTACAACGACTCTGGTTATGTCCTTACTGCAACAGAATCAACTGATTCCGGAAACAACGACTATTGGAAATTCCCTGGTCAGCTTTATACATGGACAGGTGCAGATACAACATCTCCAACAAAATGGGCAGTAAAGAAAAACTGGTCTCCTTCATCTGTTCCATGTGTTGATGGAAACGTAACAATTCCTGATGGACTTTCAGATTATCCTTTACTGGAATCAACAAGTGTAAATGCTTCAAATCTTATTACTCTTGGTAATGGTGAACTTACAGTCAACGGCCAGATTGACTTTGCAACATTCGGCTTTACTGCAAATAAGATTACAAATAATGGTCTTGTCCGCATGAGCGGTAATGCCGGCGGAAACAACGAAATTACTGTAAACGGTGTAGTTGTTTCGACAGTCTCAACCGACAGGCTGGTTAACGGTGCAGACTCCACTGTTGAATACTACGGTGACTGTGGATCGGATTCCCTTCCATGGGGTAAGAATTATAAGAACATTCTTTTCTCTGATGGTGCAAAAGTTTCCCTGCCACCGGCATATGCAATTTCAGTTGAAGGTACAACTCGTATTGCAAATGGATCAGGCAGAACTGTTACTATTGCAGAAGGCAGTTCCTTTACTGGGGCTGTTACACTGGGAATATCTGGTGGTACACAGGCAGGAAGCGTAATACTTTCTGGAAACAATACATTCGGCGATAATGCAAAAATCACAATCAATAAAGCAGAAAACGTTGTTCTTAATGGCACAGGAATTGCAATCAGTTCCGGGGCAAGCTGTGATTCCCTCGTTGTAAAATCTGATGCAACAATCGGTTCAGTAACTACAACAACAGCTGTTTCTGGTGCATTAAATAATGAAACTCAGATTTATGAAGCCACAGTTACTTTAAGCACTGACTCAGTATTTACCGGACAGGCAGGTCAGCTTATTCACTTTGCTTCTGAAGTTGATGGTACTAGTGAAAATAAATACGCCTTTACCGCAGATACAGCGGACCTTAAAGTGTCTGGAAACATTATAAATAGTGGTGCAGTGAGTGCCGGTGCAAATGCAGAATTTGGCGGAACCATAACTGCATCGACCGTTTCAGTTACGGGTATTACAACTTTAACTTCGGCTTCTCCGGTTATTACGACTACAGGAAATCAAAGCTACACAGGAAATGTAAATACAGGTGCTGACACTAAAATTAATGCAACTGATTCCGATGTAACCTTTGGTGCAGATGTAACAGGTGCAGGAAATAATTTGGCTGTAGCTGCTGGAACAGGTACAGTAACTTTTACCGGGGACCTTGGTACTTTATTGGACAAGCTTGGTGCAGTTTCTTCTTCAGGAGCTTCAACAGTATTTAACTCAGATATTTATGCTTCTTCTGTTTCTGTTACAGGTCCTGCTGCTTTTAATAAAACTTCTTCTCAGACTGTAACAACATCGGGAACCCAGACTTATTCCGGTGATGTAACTTTTGTAAGCGGTTTGACTCTCGATGCTGACGGGACAGTAACTTTTGAAGGAAATGTATCAGGCCCTGCAGATTTAACTGTAAACGGAACTGTAACTTCTGTAACTGCAGAAAAAGCATTCGACCTTCGTGATACTGCAAACAGTGAATATAAGCTTTTGACTCTCGACAAGGGATTTACTCCCGGAACAGGTGCAAACTTTGTTCTTTACGGTAATGCCGTAATTCATGGAAGCACTGATTTTGAACTTCTAAAAGTTCTTAACAATGATTATGAAAAAGCAACTTCTGTAACATTTGATAAAGATTCAGTTCAGACAATCCGCAATCCGGCATCTGCTTCGGAAGTATATTTCAGAGGCAACAGTCAAAGCTATCCTCTTACAATTACAGGGGGCAGTTCAGGTGAACACTGGAATACAGTTTTTGTTAATAAACCTGCAGCTGAAAACTTTGGATATGTAATTATTGAGAACAGTCATTCCGTAACTGCAGCTTCTCTTGCTAACGATCTTAAAATCATTCCTTCAGTTGAATATGTTCAGGATAAAAACAACAGTGATTTTACTTCAAAATACTGGTTCAGTTATGACTATTACTGGTTTGGAGCCTCGGACAATGACTGGAGAAATTCAGATAACTGGAAGTACGATGCTGCCGGTTCTATTAGTGCACTTGGTTATCCTAATTACACAGAAGGAACCACAATTGTAAAAATTGCAGCAAATTCACCAAAAGAACTGATTCTTGACAGTGCAACATTCAGTGCTGCTCCGGTTTCTGCCTTAAACATAAAATCACTTGAAGTAAGTGCAGGAACATTAATTGATTTTGCAGATCAGAATGTGGTGGTTACAGATACAATCACAAACAATGGAAAAATCCGCCTTGAAGGCACACAGACTGTAACTGCAGATTCTTCTAAAATAAGCAATAATACCGGTTCAACAGTGGAATACTACGCTGACAGCGGAACAAATCCAGATCTCGGATACAATTATTATCATCTGGAATTTTCTTCAGGGGCAGAAGCTGCCTGGACAGGGGACCTGACTGTAAACGGAACTACAAAGATTTTCAATGGTGTAGAAAATACCATAAGTCTTTCAGGCAACAACACATTCCAGGGAACTGTTACACTTGATGATGCAGGCCCTGTAACATTTTCCGGAACCAATACATTTATAGACAACATAAATATTAATAAGGCAGAGGATGTAGTTTTCTCCGGTGCAAACTCCTACGGTGGACTTGTAACTGTTACTTCTGCAGGAAATGTTATTCTTAATGGTAATGATGCTGGTGTTAATCTTAATGATGGAGCAAATTGTACTTCTCTTGAAACAGGTTGTAATGCAAAGCTTGGATCTGTAACAACTCTTGAAAACCAGACATATAGAAAAAACATAACACTGAAAAATGACTCTGTATTTACCTCAGTTCCAGGAAAACTTGTAAAAATCGAAGGAAATGTAAACTGTTCACTAGACAAGGCTTATTCACTTACTGTGGCTGGTGCAGATGCAGAATTTGCAGGAAATATTGATGTAAACAGTCTTCTTACAGAAGGTGAAGCATCCTTTACAAATCTCTCAGGTCAGACAGTCACATCATCTTCAACACAGACCTACACTGGCGATATTAATGTAACAACAGGAGTAACACTTACTTCTACAGAAAAAATTTATTGTAAGGCAGATGTAAACGGCAACGGTTCTATTACGGTTGATGCAGGAACAGATTCTATTGAAGTAGACGGAGTAATCGGAAAAACAAACAAAGTTTCTTCACTCAGCCTGTCTGCCGGAGCAATTCTTCTTCACTCTGGCTACGATGTTGCAGGAGCTGTAAAACTTGCTGCTGACAGCGACAATGGTACGGTTACATTAAAAACTGCAGATTACGTTTCTCTTGATACCCAGACAATTACTGCAAGAAAGGGCGTAAGACTGGAAGCCGGTTCTGCCGGTCAAGGAAACTGGACTGCCGGGACAAAAACTATTGAACTTACAGATACGGATCTTTTTGTAAACTGCGGAAGTGACTCTGTAATACTGGGCTCAGACCTTAATACTGAAAATATATATTTTTACAATGGAACATTTACTTCATCTGGAAAAAAGGTAAGTGCTGTAAATGATATTGCTGTGTTTGGGGCTAATTATAGTGCTGATGATCCGCGTTACGAAGGTGCTGATACACGATTTGCTTTCTTTGGATTTAACGGCCTTACTGCAAAGCCTTCAGCTGAGGGTATACAGCCGTCTTCATCGGACTTTTCTTCTATTCTCAATCTTGGTGCAGGTTCGGTATTTGCAGCAGGAAGAAATCTTTATGTAAACGGAACTGATCTGAACGGATGTACAATTGAAATTCCGTCAAATGCATCATCAAATCCTGTATTTAATCCTTCTGCAGATGTAATTGAAAAGCAGTGGGGGATTCCATATGCCATTGCTGTTAATTCAACTTTAACTGATATTACAGTTGAAGGCGGATGGCTCTGTGCCGCAGGTTCAGACGGGCTTTCCGGTGGTGATACACAGGGATGTACAGATGGAAGCGGCAATAGCAACGTGCAGTTTAATGTTCCTCACATCGACCGAGCATATTCAGTTTACGATGATGTGATTTATGTTCACTTTGATATGGCACTTGAAAATTCTAACGGGGAAATTGCCACAAATCTGGCCCGGCTTAATGGAACTCTGGTAGATGGCGGAATCTGGTATTCCGGGGCAGCTTATAAGATTACTGGAGCTTATGCAGATGCAGACTGTGCTGTTCCTGTTTCTCGTACAGAGGATATTCAGGAATTCTATATCCGTGGCGAAGAAACCTGGAATACTGATGCTTCAGGATTGTCTTCATATACAACTTCTGTGGCCGTAAATGAATCTTCTGACCGCAATGGTATTAATAAAAATGTAACAACTGATTTAAGCTTTATGGAAGGGCTCTTTACTTCTGCTGAAGGTCACACAATGGGCTGTAACTATGGCATAAACCTTGAAGCAGGATCACCTTCCCCAGCGTATACAGCTACAGAGGATAAAGCTTCACCGGTTCTTATTGCAATTTACTCTGGTCAGGAACAGCATACTACCGGTTCAGCTGAAACACAGCCTCAGCAGGACGGACATAACTTTATTGAATTCAGATACTCGGAACCTGTAAACATTGTAACTGCTGGTGCAGATATGAGGGCAGACGGAACTGGAACAAATTCAAATGTTCCGGCCTTTATGGAAAACTCAGACTCCGGGCTGACTGTCAGGGATTTTGGTTCAATTGCTTCAGGAACTATTAACGCAGGAATTAAACCTGGTACAAGTGCTGCAACACCTCATATGTTTTACCGCACATTTACAACTGTGGCCGGAGGAGATAATACTTCAGTTCAACCATACAGAATCAGACTTTCTGTTGCAGGAGCAATAGATGGAACTGTTACCTACAACGGAACTGATTATCATAATTTTGCAGGTTACATAAACAAGGCTTCTTCTCCATCTGGACGCATTACACGGTCTGCAAATGCAAATGTTACAGATCTGTCAGGCAATGAGCTGGACGCTGCGGGTACTTCTGCAGAACATGTTCTTCCACAGCTGTCTCTCAACGGTTACCATGATTATTCAGATACTTCTGATCATCTTTACGGCGAATGGGATATTCTTCCTCCTGTATTTGCTCCATTTGTTTCTGAATACGGGGCATGGAGAGAATTTGTAAGAACAGGTACAGGGGTACAGCACGAAATTATCGGAACTTCCAGAGGTGCCTTTATTGATGACCTTGAAATCCATATGTATGACAACAATGAAGATCAGTCTATAAAATGGAGTGACAGATGGTGGCGAACAAAACGTGGATGGTTTACTGGCGCTGGTAATATTTTAACTGACGTGAACTTAAAAAATGATTCAGGAAAATATCTCCCTGATACACGAGGCGGCTCACGTCCGTTTGAAGGAAATAGAACAACAGGTGGTATTCGCCGCAGTTCCCTTACAGACGCAAACAAGTCCTTCTCATATAAGGCAGTGGATGAAGGTGTTGAAGGCCCTGAAAAGCCGGTTTCTTCATCAACACCAATTGATCAGGAAAACATAAGGAACATGATCTTCCGTGCTCCAAGTGATCCTGCCACAGAACAGGACGGTTTATACTTAAAGCTTCCATTGGCTGACGGGGACAATACGCTTCCAATCCGAACAATATTTGCTCTTTCTTATAATCCGGAGAATGATTATATTACTGACCTGGCAGGCAACAGACTTGCTTCTTCATATTCAGAAAAGACAACATTCCAGTCTATCGACCTGACTCCACCGGCCTATACAATGACACTGTCGCCGGTGGCAGAAAACAAGCTGTATGTTTATTTTACAAAACGACTGGCTTACAGTTATGAAGACGGTACTATTGAATACATCGATTACCTCTCAAAAACTGAACAGGAAGCAGCGTTGGAAGACATTAAGTCCGCATTTGTAATCTGTCGTGAAGGAACAAGCACTGAAACAATCGGTATCAGTAAAGTTGAACTGGTACGGCTGTCCAGTGAATATACAACATTCCTCTTTACTCTGGACAGAAAGCTTACAGTTTCTGACATCAAGTCTATGTGGATCAGGGACAAAGGTGTTCTTCCTCAGATTACAGATACTTCTACAGGGCTTAAGATGAACAATACAAAAATCAACGATTATGTCGGTAACTTCCTGCCGCAGGATAGTGCTCATGCCATTAGTGATTTTGTAATAAATGCCGTTAAACCTATTTATGGTTTTGCCAATGAAAAAAATGACGACGGCTGGGATGAACAGGGCGTATACGGAACGATAGCTCCTGATGCAGAAAATTATGCGGTTCATGACTTTACCAGAACTCAGGGTAACTACGGCCGCTTTGTTACAGGAAGAGATATTACTCTGCAGGTTCAGTGCATCGAAGGTGTTGATGATGACGGAAATCCTGTTCCAGGAACTGATTCATATACACTTATGTCATCTAAAAAAGCCTCAATTTCTGCAGAAATGATTTCTGATAAGATGAACAGACTGATTAAAAGTGACTGGAGATTATGGCTTCCGACAACACTTAAATCCCTTGCATCAAAGGCCAACGACAACATGCTGCCTTCAATTTCCGGAGAATCTGCCGGTGATGAACAGGGGCTTCTTTACAATTACAAATTTAAGGATGATGTATATAACTTTAAGTCTGGGGATGAAATTCAGTTTATATTCCAGATGGACGGTGTAACAATTGACCATGATGGAGACTCCGAAGGTGAAAACCCAACTCCTCGAGTTCCTCTTTATGCAGTAACAATGCCGGAAAGCATTATAAAATCCGGTGACTTTAATTTTATTGATCTGTGGTCTTTTGCCCTTAAGGACATTACAAAACAGCGTGGTGGAGTTTCTATCCTTAATAATGTAATAAACGTTAAGACACGGGAACAGACTGTAGTTGAAGTTGATATGGCTGAAGAAGGTATATTAAGCGTTTATGTAATGACTCTGGACGGCAATATCATCAGGCGGCTTGCCCATGAAAAAGTTTCTGCAGGAACTCATTATTACCGGTGGGATGGCACTAACGGAGCAGGTAACGGTGTTGCGAGAGGTCTTTACTTTATTCGTGTTTCTGGGCCTGGTATCGACGAGACTCGTAAGGTTCTTTGTGTAAAGGAATAATTCATGGCCTCACCGTCTGTGCTCGTTTCTTGACCATAAATCCCGTTTAATTCATAATTACATTATGGTTCAAAACCTTCGGAAAAATCTTCGGTATGAGGATTTCGGCAGGATTGAATGTACAGAGCTTTGCCCTATGCCGGGAGTTCTGGACGATATCAGTCTTACTGGTTGTAAAGTTCATTACGATGCTCCTGTTACACTGGTTATGGATGCAGATTATGAAATGCACATCAGACTTTCCAGATTTTCCCAGGAAACTCTTGTGCTTATGTGTCATCCTCAGTGGACAAAAGAAAAAGAAGATAATTCTACAGAGATAGGTTTTCTTTTTCTTCGATCTCCTGACACAGTACGTCTTGAAGAATATGTTAAAAAACTTCAGCAGGAAAGTGCTTCGTCAGACTTTGATTTAATTCTTCCTCAAGAGGACTCATGTCAGTTCGTATAACAAAATTACCGGGAACTGCTTTTTTAAGTTTTCCCGAAATGAAAAATCTTCTTGCTGCAGAGCTTTCAGACCGTTTTGGATACGGAAAAATCAATCAGGCAGCAACAATCAGTGGTTCAGTTTTTTCGAAGGAAGACTGTGTATGGTATGGAGATCTTCTTTACTGTCCGGATTATGAGATGGCCGGGGATAGGGACGGTGCAAAACCTGATTCAAAGCTTCCATACTGGGCACGTACTGCTCTTACAGAACCATTCCTTCTTAATTTTGAGTCAATTGGCGAAGCTGCCAGGGCATTAAAAGAAATTCAGCGGAACTGGGCACCGTATCAGTACCAGCTTTTTAGAAGAGCGGCTCTGCTGCAGGAAAAGCTTCCATACATAAACCTTAAGGACAGGGCGTTTATAAAAGCTGACGGGGAAACTGGAAAAAAGAAATTTGCACTGGAAATTCCTGCAAGTCCAATGGGTCTTTATACATTAATCGACGAAAAGACTATCATTGCTTCTGCGGCAACAACAAGCAGTCTTCCTGCAGGGGCACTTCCTTTTATTGAAGATCACGAAAATCCTCCAAGCAGGGCTTATCTGAAAATTCAGGAAAGCCTTACACTGGCAAGGCATTTTTTTGGAGTAGAACTTCCTGGTACAGATTCAAAATGCTTTGAAGCCGGTGCATGTCCCGGCGGATGGACATGGGTTTTAAGGGAACTGGATTCTGATGTTTATGCGGTGGACAGGGCAGAACTGGCTCCTTCACTCATGAAGGACAGCCATGTAAAATTCCTGGCTCACGATGCTTTTACACTAAAACCTGAAGATATCTGCAAAGAAATGAATACGGAAAAACTGGACTGGGTTTTAAGTGATGTAATCTGTTACCCGGAGCGGCTTTTTGAATGGGTAAATATGTGGCTCGCAAGCGGACGAACAAAAAATATGATATGTACAATAAAGATGCAGGGAGCTGTAAACTGGGGGCTGGTACAGAAGTTTGCAAACATTCCAGGAAGCCGCGTGGTTCATTTGAATTACAATAAACACGAACTTACCTGGATCAATATCGGCAGGTAAGTTTTACTCAGCATCAAAATCGTATGGAGTTTCCTGATAAACGTAGTAGTTCAGCCAGTTTGAATAGAACAGGTGGGCTGTACTTCGCCATGTGTTTAAAGGTTCCTTTGAATCATCATCTCCAGGATAATAATTGATTGGAATGTGGATCGGAAGTCCCTTGTTCTTGTCTCTCCAGTATTCGTTGGCAAGAGTTTCTGTGTCGTATTCCAGGTGGCCTGTCATAAAAATAAGACGGTTGTCACCAGATTTGCAAAGAGTAACTTCGTTTTCATCGTTTGCCGCAAGAATTGTAAGATCCTTGATTTTTTTGATTGAGGCAGTGCTTACTGTTGTATGACGGCTTGTAGGAACTGGAAAAACATCATCAAAACCGCGGAGAAGTGGATCTGATTTTACGGTTCTGTGGTTTTTGTATATACCGAACATTTTTTCGGCCAGAGGAAGCTTTTTGATTCCATAGTTGTGGTAAAGACCCGCCTGAGCTCCCCAGCAGATAAACAGTGTGCTGAATACATTTTCTCTGGCGTAGTCCATGATGTCGCAGAGTTCGCCCCAGTAATCCACGTCTTCAAAGGGCATCTGCTCAACAGGAGCACCTGTAATAATCATTCCGTCCCATTTATGCTTAAAAAGCTCGCTGGAAGGAATATAAAATTTTTCAAGGTGTTCTTCACTTACATGGCTTGATTCGTGGTTTTCCATGCGTACGAGAGAGATGTCAATCTGTAGAGGTGTATTTCCAAGAAGCCGCAGAAGCTGTGTTTCTGTAGTTTCTTTTGTAGGCATAAGATTTACGATTGCAATTTTAAGAGGACGGATGTCCTGGGCAGCGGCCCTGTTTTCTGTCATTACGAAGATGTTTTCATTTTCAAGCACAGTGCGTGCAGGAAGATCACTTTGAATTTTAATAGGCATAGTCTTACTGTAGCAAATTTCTTAATTTTTTACTATTATTAATCCCGTTATGAATACATCAGGCGAACGCAAAGCTGCCCTAAAAAAATTAAAGAATCTTTTCTTCTCAGCAAAATCAGAAGTAAAGGAATACAGAGAAAAAATGGATTCCACTTTTGGTGATGTTTTTTTACCTAACAGGGTAGAAGTGTCGGAGCGGGATTTTGGCGGCGTTCAGTGCGATGTTTTAAGCCCGGAAATCTATAATTCACGACGGGTCATGATTTACATTCACGGGGGATGCTTTGTTGGCGGTTCCAGAAAGTCCAGCAGACCATTTGCTGCAGCCCTTGCCAATGCTGTCAGCTGCCGTGCTGTTGTTCCGGAGTTTCGTCTTGCACCAACTCATTCATATCCTGCATCTCTGGAAGATGTTCAGACCGTATTTCGTACAATTTATACAGAAGAACTTGTTACCCGGTCTCTGGACAGAGACGCTTCCGGGCAGCCTGTAAAGCCGGAGTTTATTATTATGGCCGACGGGTCGGGGGCTTCAATTGCTATGGCCCTTGTGTATAGCCTTGCGGACAGATACCGCGAAACCATACGGGGAATTTTTCTTTTTAGTCCATGGCTCGACGTGTCTGGTACAGCAAAAAACCTGAATACAAAAAAAGCAGCTGATGAACTTGTTTCCGGGGAAGCAATCCGCCGGGCTGCAGAATTATACACATATCAGGACAACAGGAACATTCCGCTGGTGTCTCCACTTAAAGCAGATAAGTCCATGCTTCAGGGAATTCCGCCTGTGTATATTCAGATGGGAGACAAAGAGCTGGGACTGGAAGATGCTGAGCAATTCTACATTATGCTTAAAGAGGCCGGTAACGATGCAACACTTGATGTGTGGCCGGACATGATGAGTATGTTTCAGCTGGCAGATGACTATCTGGAAGAATCTCATCTGGCTATCGAAAGAATAGGAAAAATCTTCTCCCACAGGGAAGTAACAGAAGCTGACAGTCAGCTTAAAATTGGTGTTCAGCTGGAAACAAAAGAAAACTACATAAAACATGGAGAATAGTAATGGAATTAGTTTGTCCTGCCGGTAATATTGAAAAACTTTCATACGCATACAATTATGGTGCTGATACAGCTTACATCGGACTTAAAAAATTTTCCCTCCGTGTAAAGGCAGATAATTTTTACGAAGATGAATATAAGCGGGTAATCGAATTAAAGCAGAGATTCCCGGGAAAGCGTCTTTTCTGTGCCCTTAACATTGCTTTTCACAACCAGGACCTGAAGCTTTTTATGGATAATCTGGAATACTTTAAACAGTATCCTATTGATGCTTTTATTGTACAGGATCTGGGAATGGTGGATATCCTTCAGAAAAACTTTCCTGGAGCACACCTTCATTTAAGTACACAGGCTTCCTGCATGAACAGAGAAGCTGCAAAAATGTACAGTCGTCTTGGTTTTAAGCGTGTAGTTCTCGGCCGTGAAGTCAGCCTTAATGAAATCCGGGAGATCAAGGATGCAAATCCAGATCTGGAGCTGGAGTGTTTTGCTCACGGAGCTATGTGCATAGCATATTCCGGCCGTTGTCTTATGTCAGCATATCTTACAGGCCGCAGTGCACAGTCAGGCTTCTGCAGTCATACATGCCGCTGGGACTATGATCTTGGAATCAGAAATTCAGACATGCGTTTTTCCGCAGACGAAAAAGCTTCCCTTTTGCAGGGAGTATCTTCGCTTTCGACAGGAAAGCCACTCACTGTAGCTGAAGCAAAGGCCTTGGCTCAGTCAGGTTCTCTTATTCTTCAGGAGCACAAAAGACCAGGAGAATACTTTCCTGTATTTGAAGGAGACAACTTTACGGCAATCCTTTCTTCAAAGGATCTTTGCATGATCGATCATCTGGCCGACATGAAAAAGGCTGGAGTTGATGCCTGTAAAATCGAAGGCCGTATGAAGTCAATTTACTATGTTTCAATGGTAACCCGTGCATACCGCAAGGCAATCGACGCCCTTGAAGGAAAAATAACAGCAGAAGAAGCAGCACCATTTATTTCAAGCCTTCAGGAAGTTCCACACCGGGAATGTACAACAGGGTTCTATTACAGCCGGGCAAATGCCGATGAAACAACAGTTGGTGCCAGTGACAGTCCTTACGAGCTGGCAGGAACAATCGAAAAAGAAATTACAGGTGCAGCTCTGGACCAGCTTTTTGTTAACGGCAAAACACTGGAAAATGCCCGCAATGAAGAAATCGCTTCAATGCATCCTAATATGCGTGCAGAAGTAGAAAAAGATCTCCAGCAGCATCCTGAAAAAGCAGTAAAAGCCCTTGTTAAAAAAGAAGGCTATCGTCTTTACCAGTACAATTCCCTCAATAAAACCACTCAGGGCACAGAACTGGAGCTGGTAAGTCCAGATGTTCTTTCTCAGAAACTTCAGGGCGTGGATTACGTATTTGTAAATTCAAAGAACGGAACTGTCATCGACTGGGTTAATCCAGACCACGATTGTGCCATTTACACAAACTTAGATATTGCAGAAGGTACACTGGTTCGTACAAAGGATCCTGAATATGTTGAAGGTCAGGTCCGTACTACAGGGAGATAGGGCGTGCCGGCACAATAAATTGTGCCGTCGGTCCTTCCGCAGTTCCGCTTTCGCTTCATCCCTTACGGGACGGCTTCGCCGCTGCTCCAGCACCTCACGTGTTTTATTCCTCTTATTATTTTTATTCATTGTTTGTCCATTATCTGCTCATTGCTCCAGTAAAGATCTTGTTCAGTATGTCCGTTATGATTTTGCTAAAAACTTCGATTATGGTCCGGAAGCAAACCTGGCTGTTCCCGGCATTGGCTATGGTTTAAACTATAAAAATCAATTGCTGGCAGAAGCTTTATACAGTTCTTCATGGGTTACAAATGATTTTTTAATTACTGTCACTTTCTGGCCCCAAGAGTTACAGGTCAACAGATATACAGCCTTTGGGTTAAAAACGACATTGCATTTTCTTGATTTTGACCGTTTTAGTACAGAACAGGATTATCTTGCAGAGCCGATCTTAAAGCTGGGAACAGACAGTTTTTATATTCAGGGCGGCATGTTCCTGGGAATAAAGCGTACGGCAATAAAAGTTCTTGATGAATCCTTTTATGACTTTTATCCATGCTATTGTGTTCAGGCTGCAGGAAAAATCAATTCAATCTATGAGCTTTACGGTTCTTTTTCTACCCATGACAATAGGCGGTATTATCTTTTTTCTTCTCCATTATACACTCTTGGTGCCAGTGTTAACCTTGAGAATAGGGCTGTTTTTTCTTTGGAAGCAGAGGCCCATTGTGCAGACATGTTTACCGCAAAATTTTACCTTAACGGGTTTAGCTTAGGAACTTCCTTAAAGGTGATGCTATGAAAAAAGCTTTATACCTGTTCATTTTAATATTAGTCATAAGTTTTTCATCCTGCTCCTTCGGGGGTTATCAGTTTGCCTTTACAGACAAAACTGTGGAAGACCGTTCCCCATGCATTCAGCAGATGGAAGAAATAAAGCCACAATCCACAGGTCATACAAAATACAGCTTTCTGATTGTTACAGACATGCACATTGGAGCTGCACGATATTCCCACAATGATGACGGATTTTTTAAGTGGCTGGACAAACAGTTTGATAATCCTGACGAAGTAATGCGACCTGCATTTGTCATAAATCTTGGTGATATTGCAGACACAGGCAGTTCAAAAGAATACAAAGAGTACGCAGATTGGGAAACCAAAGTAAAAATGGCAGCTCAGACAAAACTTGGAATTGCAGATTACAAAATATTCAATGTGGCCGGAAATCACGACATCTACAATGATGGAGCTGCAAATTACAGAAAAATGGTTTATCCCCACAGCTTCAGCTACTGCTTTAGTTTTTCAAACAGTTCAACAGAAGAGGGCTTTGACTTTTATTTTCTGGACTCAGCAAACGGCACCTTTGGAATCCGGCAGTTAAATGATCTGGAAAAAAAATTTAAGCAGAATAACAGGCCAAAATTAATTTTTACCCATTATCCGCTGTATCTTAAAGGCATAAATATGATGATTCAGGATACGCTGGAGAGGGCAAAAGTACTTACATTCCTGGCCGAAGGCGATGCAAAGCTTGTAATGGGCGGCCATGCCCATGTAACACAGAGCAAAGACTTTGGACCATTTCTTTCCCAGATTACGGCAGCCTATGCCGGAAGGAATACAGTCTGTCTTGTAACAGTTGATGAACAAACTTGTGAGGTTTCAACAAAGGTTGTCAGTTTTTAACCCCTGACTTAAGTTCTCTTTTTATCCATTCAACTTCTACGAGACGATGATCAATATTTTCAATTCTGTGAAACGTAATACAGTCGGCTCTGTGAATCATTACGCCATTTCTTGTATTTGCATAACCGCAGATTAAATCTCCTGGCTTTGGAGAACAGCAGCCGGCAAGCTTATATAAAACATTTTTTGTGCCGTCAACCTGAATTTCTCCGGTGTAACATTCATCAATCTTCCGTTCCTTTGCCTTTTCTGGATTAGTTCCACGGTGCTTTCTTCGCTTTTCTTCCTGAATCTGCTGGGCGTGTTCACTCTGGGCCTGAATATCGGCTTTTCTCTGTTCTTCTGCCGCTTTATCAATAAAGGTTGGATCATTTGCTACAAGCCAGCTGTGGATTCTTTGTCTGGCTTTCGATGTCCGGACAATCTTAAGCTGATTTTCTGTAGGATGAGCCTGAGGATTTGTTATGATTTCGATGATCTGTGTATTTTTTAAAGCTGCAGAAAGCGGAATGATTTTTCCGTCTGCTTTTGCACCTACGATTTTTTCACCAACCTTGGAATGAACATGGTATGCAAAGTCGATGGCATTGGAGCCGGCTGGCAACTGTATAACATCACCCATAGGAGTAAATACAAAAATTTCGTCACCTAACAGTTCTCCCTTAAGCTTTGCAAAGAAATTTTCATCACTGAGCTTTTCGTCTTTAAGGCTCTGCAGCTGGTTAAAAATTCCCAGGTTTGAAACATCAACTTTGTCGTGGTTTGTTCCCTTTTTGTAAAGCCAGTGGGAAGCAACACCGTGTTCTGCTTTGTTGTGCATGTCCTCTGTACGAATCTGGATTTCCAGAGGACGACCTTCACACATGACAGTTGTATGGAGGGACTGGTATCCGTTGGCTTTTGGCATGGCAATGTAGTCCTTGAAGCGTCCGTCCATAGGCTTCCACAGGCCGTGAACAATTCCGATTAAAGTGTAGCACTGAGCATTTGTCTGACAGATTACGCGAAGGGCCAGAAGGTCATAGAGCTGGCTTGCGGGAACATTGCGTTTCTGCATCTTTTTGTAAATTGAATAAAAATGCTTTGCACGGCTGGAAACACTTACTGTAATGCCGGCTTTTTCTGAGGATTTATAGATTGCGTTTACGGCTTTTTCCAGGTACAGGGAACGCTCGTCATGCTTCTGGTTTACGATGGCCTTAATTTGTGCAAAGACATCAGGGTTTGAGTACTTAAGGCTTAAATCTTCCATCTCATTTTTGATGGACTGCATACCAAGACGGTCAGCAAGAGGAGCCCAGATATCAATAACTTCTGCGGCCACAAGACGCTGCTTTTTTTCGTCGATGGATTTTAAGTTTCTCATTCTGTCCAGACGGTCAGCAAGCTTTACGAGAATGACTCTTACATCGTCAATCATGGCAAAGAGCATTTTACGTATGTTGTCTGCCTGCTGAATCGATGAGGCATTGATTTTCATGCCGGTTATTTTTGAAGTGTCCTGTACGATTCTTGTAATTACAGGTCCGAATTTAACTTCAATTTCTTCCTTCTGAATGCCTTCAATTTCAAAAATGCTGTGAAGGAGACCGCAGATGACACAGTCCATGTCCATCTTTGCCTGAGCAAGAAGGGCTGCAACTCTCATTGGATGAAGGTGATAAGGCTTACCGCAGGTACGCTGAAGTGAGGAAGTTTTATTACAGAGATAAATCCAGGCCTCTTCAAATTTTTGTTTTTCTTCCGGAGTAAAGCTGTTAAAAGTTTCGAAAAACTGTTTCAGGAGAATGTCTTTGTCGTATTCGGTGTTGTTTGTAATTATGTCGAAAGCCACTGGTTCCTCCTTAACAATAAAGTCTTTCTATAACAATAAAAATATAGCATAAAGCAAGGGTTCGTGTATAAGGATTTTCTTATTTTTATCTAAAGATATTCTAATCTAATTTTTTATCCGATAATCTATTATAAATATAGAAAAAAGGTTTATTTAATGAAAAAGGCAATTATCCCTGCAATAGCAGCAGTGTCATTTCTTATAGTGTCAGTTTTTTCTGCCACTGCCGAAAATTACACCCTCAACGAAAATCAGGCTGTAGAAAAGGCTCTTAAAAACAATGTTTCCCTGGAACAGAGTGCTATCACTTTAAATTCCCTCAAAAGAACCAGTGCCCACAGCTGGAATTCTGCCAGTCCGTCAATTTCTGCTTCTGCATCAGGAACAGTTCCTGTGGATGCTCTTTCTGACAAGACTTCAGATTATTCCATGGCACTAAGTGTTTCTGCAGCAGTATCTGTTACTCTGGCTTCAAATCTCTTTACACAGATGCAGGTTGCAAAGCATAACTATGAAATAGGAAAAATCACATTTGAAGAAGCATATCGCTCCATAGAACTGACTGTACGGCAGAATTTCTACGGATTACTATACGAAAAAGAAAATATCACCCTGCAGGAAAAAAATCTTCAGATTGCCCGCCAGCAGTATAACAACAATCTGGCAAAGTATAACTCAGGCCGTCTCAGCGAAATTGATGTTTTAAGTGCGGAAGTTAATTATAAAGGGCTTATTCCAACTGTAGAAAATGCCCGTACCATATACGAAAATAACCTGGATTCCTTTAAGCAGCTTCTTGGTCTGGAACTGACAGATACAGTCGAACTGGAAGGCGATCTGGACGATCTTGTTTATCTGGAAAAAATCACTCTGGACGGTCATGAAGTAAAGTCGTCAAAAATCGCTTCCCTTGAAAAAAAATTGCAGTCAGAAAAAGCCGGACTTCTGGATAAAAGATTTTCTGCCTATGGACCGAGTTTTAAGGCTGATTTTAACTGGAATGAAGGAAACTGGTATTCCGGTGGAAAAAACGGATATGAAAGCAGAGATCCCGAAAAATCATCATCTGTTAAGCTTACAGCTTCAATTCCCCTTGACGGTGTGCTTCCCTGGTCTTCAAAAAACGACAGCGTAGATAAAGCAAAAGAAAGTGTAAAGACTGCAGAGCTTCAGCTTCAGGACGAAAAAATTTCCCTTCAACGGTCAATTGATTCTTCCCTCCGGTCCATTAAACAAAGCCAGGAAGCAATCAAATACCGTCAGGCAAATGTTACACTGGCTCAAAAAAACTATGACATGACACTGGAGGCCTATAACAGAGGTACTAAGGATCTTTTGAGCCTGCAGAATACAAGCAATTCTCTTTTAAGTGCACAGCTTTCACTAAAAAACGAAATATACAGTTTAAGAAAACTTATTCTGAATCTTGAAAATATTATTGGTGCCGGTTTTGGTACTCTTACGGAGAAATAAATGACCATTAAAGGAAAAGAAATCAAAAAATCATGGATTGCGGCAGCCTGTGTTGTTGCTGCAACTGTAATCGTTATCATTCTTTCGATGACAGTTTTAAAATCGGATGGAGTTCAAAAGAACAGCGGAAAAAAAGGAAGGGGCAATACCGTTGTTTCTGTAAGGACTATGGAAGCTGCTGCTACGACACTTCACGGATATGTTTCAACAAACGGAGAAGTTGAAAGTCAGAGCTCTGTAAATGTTTTTCCTGATGTATCCGGTAAAGTAATGGAAACAGCTGTAATGCTTGGTTCTGTTGTAAAGCGGGGGGACATAATCGGTTATGTTGATCCAAATTCACCTGGAAGCTATTACAAACGAAGTCCGGTTTATGCTCCGATTTCTGGAAGCGTTATTTCTACACCGCTTAAAAATGGTACAACTGTTACTACCGGAACAACAATTTGCATTATTGGAGATATTAATAATCTTCAGGTAACTGCCAGTGTACCTGAGCGCTTTGTTGCAGTATTAAAGACGGGCCTTAAGGCAGATGTAAGCGTAGAAGCATATCCTGGTGTTGTTTTTCCTGCCACTGTAAGCAGAGTAAGTCCGGTAGTTGATGCTGCCAGCCGCACAAAAGAAGTTATCCTTAATTTTGACACAAAAGACAGCCGTGTAAATGCAGGTATGTTTGCAAAGGTTGTGCTGTATACAGAAGATTACAAAGGTTTTCCAGTTATGCCGGCTGATGCCGTTGTTTCTCTCAATGAAGAAAATTTTGCCTTTGTAATTGGAAATGAAAACAAAGTTCAGCGACGTAAAATCAAAACAGGAAACTCTGTAGACGGAATGATTCAGGTTCTGGAAGGAATCAATGAGGGGGAGAGAATCGTTATTCAGGGACAGACTGCATTAAGTGATGGTAGCACAGTTCGTGATATTTCTTTATCCGCAGAAAAAAAGGTTGATGAATCTGATAAAGCCGGTAAACAGGAGAAAAAATGAGCATAAGCAAAAAAACTCTTGATCATCCTGTTCTTACTCTTATCGTATTTGTGCTTCTGGCAATTACAGGTCTTTTTACAATTAAGAACGTTGCCATCAGCCTTATGCCGGATATCGACAGCCCTTATATTACAGTCCGCACTTCTTACACAAATGCCGGTCCTGAATCTGTAGAGAAGGCTGTAACAAAAGTGCTGGAAGGTCAGCTTATAAGTGTAGCCGGTCTTAAAAAACTTACATCAACTTCAAGGGAAGGTTCATCTTCCATTTCTCTGGAGTTTAACTATGGTACAGATCTTGATATTGCTACTCAGAATATCCGCGACAAGATAGACAGAGTTGTTCGAAAACTCCCTGACGAAGCAGGAACTCCTACTATCATGAAGATGGACAGTGACGCAATGCCTATTATGCGTATTGCCGTTAATGGGGTGCGGTCCAGGGACGAGCTTAAGGTAATTGCTGAAGATACAATTGCTGATCTGCTTGAACAGACTGATGGTGTTGCAGAAGCAAGTGTCAGTGGTGGTCGTGACAAAATTGTCCGGGTAGATATTTCTCAGAACAGGCTGGCAGCTTATGGCCTTACAATCAGTGCAATCAATTCGGCCCTCTCAAAACAGAATCTGGAACTGGGAGGCGGTAAAATCACAGAAGGTAAGACTGATTATACAATCCGTACTACAGGTGAATTTTCCAGTCTGGAAGAGATTAACGATACAATTCTTGTAAAGAAAAATGATTATGTGGTGCGGCTTCGCGATGTTGGTACTGCATACATGGGATACAAAGATAAATCCAATGAAGTTTATATCAACGGGCTTCCTGGAGTTTACATCTCAGTAACAAAGCAGTCTGGAAAAAACAGTGTAACTGTAGCAAATGCAGTTTATGAAAAAATGAGGCAGATTGAAGAATTTGTTCCTGATGACATTACGCTGTCCATTGTGTCAGATACAACAGACTCTATCAGAGATACAATTAATACTCTTATTTCCAGCCTTGTTCAGGGGCTTATACTTGCAGTAATCGTTCTTTTCCTGTTCCTTAAAAACTTTAAGTCTACAATCATTATTGCAATTTCAATTCCCCTGTCAGTAATCATTACGCTTCTTGCCATGAGCATGGCTGGAATTACTTTGAACATGATGACTCTTACGGGACTTATTCTTGGGGTTGGTATGATTGTAGATGCTTCCATCGTTATGATTGAAAACATCTATGTTTACAGAACTCGTGGTGCTAAACCAAAAGTAGCAGCTGTGCTTGGTTCCTCAGAAATGATCATGTCAGTTCTTTCCGGAAACCTGACAACTATCTGTGTATTTATTCCGTTTCTTTTGTTTATGAAGGACCTGGGAATGATGGGACAGATGTTTAAAGGAATTATTTTTACCGTCGTAATTGCTCTTGTTTCATCGCTTTTTGTTGCTGTATTCCTTGTGCCTGTTCTTGCGGGAAAATTTCTTCCCCTCACAAACAGAAAAGAAAAGCCTGTTACCTTTGGGTCTCTGAAAAGATTCTATGAAATCTGTGACGTTCCTCTTAATATCCTTACTAAGTATTACAGAATTGCACTAGACGCTGCACTAAAAAACAAAGCCGTTACTTCAATCATTTGTTTTTCAATCCTTGTTATGGCCATTGCCCTGGCACCTACATTAAAAATAAACATGATGCCAAAGGGAAACGATGATTCTGTACAGCTTAACCTGACACTGCCTATGGGAACTACACTGAACGAAACAATTCAGGTGATGGAGTCAGTGGAACAGATAGTTCGTGACGAAGTAAAAGGTTATAAAACCCTTATTACAAGCATGGGTACCGGTGGCACAAGCTATAAAGGTAACATTCAGATAAAGCTTCCAAAATCAAAGTTCCAGATTGATAATGCCGAAGCAGTTCAGGCAAAGCTTCGAAAGCATTTTGGAGATTTTGCCGGCGCCAGATTTAACTTTAGTTCCGGAATGAGAGGTCAGATGACAGGAAGCGACCTTAAAATCAAAGTAAGGTCAGACTCTCTGGATGATGCCCTTAAAGTTGCTTCACAGATTCGGGGTGTTATGGAAAAAATTTCTGATATTGGTGAAGTTTCCATCGATACGGAAGAAGGTGTTCCAGAAGTAGAGATTGATATTGACCGCCAGAGAGCTTATGACTTTGGGGTCGATGTAACAACTGTTGCCAGAGAAATCAACTATGCCATTAACGGTGTAACTTCAACAACATACAGAGAAAACGGAAAAGAATACAACACCGTAATTATGTATTCCAGAGAAGACCGCCAGAAGGTTGTGGACCTGGAACAGATCTATGTAAACGGAACAAAGGGTAAGGTAAGTGTAGCAAACTTTGCCGTGGTAAAAAAAGGTCTTGGACCTGTAAGTATCCGCCGCGAAAATCAAACCCGTGTTGTTTCTGTTTCTGCAGATATAGTTTCTGAAACAAATGCAAACATCGTTGAAGACGCCATCCGTGAAGGAATTGCAGAAAGCTTTATTATTCCGGACAACGTAACATTAAGCTGGGAAGGAACATGGAAGGATATGAAAGACCAGGGAAAAACCTACACTCAGATTATTCTCATGGCAATTATCCTTGTATTTGGTGTAATGGCAGGTACTTATGAAAGCTTTAAGGCACCTCTTATTAACCTTTGTACAATTCCATTCCTCATTATTGGAGTAGTATTCATTTACAAGCTTTCTGGACAAGCCTTCAGTATGATGAGCCTCGTGGGCCTCATTATGCTTGTAGGAATTGTTGTAAATAATGGAATCATTCTCGTAGATTACACAAATCTTCTTCTGGACAGAGGCTACAAAATGCACGAGGCTTGTCTGGAAGCAGGGACCAGCCGTCTTCGTCCTGTTTTAATGACTACCCTTACAACAATTCTCGGTATGCTTCCAATGTGTTTTGCCACAAGCGGAAGTGCTGGAATGGTACAGCCAATCGGTGTTGCAGTTGTAGGAGGACTTACAAGTTCGACTTTCGTAACGCTGTTCTTTATTCCTGTTCTCTATTCCATGATCATGAAGGAAAAGCAAAAGGAACTGAGTTCTATCCGGCTGAATACTCAGGAATAAAAAATTCATTACATAAAAAATTACTGTCAAATTTAGGGATTTGACCATGAGTGTTTATTGGGGGAAAAATGACAAGACTTGAAATTATTGGAAACCAGTCTCTGCAGGACGAAATTATTTCACTTCTGGAAGAACATATTCCCGGAGTTCTTTATACAATTATTCCTGTGGTAACTGGAAAAGGAAAAAATAATTATAAACTAGGAAACTCCACCTGGCCGGAAACAAATTTTGTTCTCATAAGCTATGTGGAAGACAGTCAGGTAGAAACTGCAAAAAAAATAATTGCCGCAGTAAAAGAAAAATTCGAAGGTGAAGGCTTAAAACTTTTCTGCGTAAAGGCCGAAGAGTAAAATTTTTATGAGTGCATTATTACATTACAGTAATTCTGTGTTCTGTAGTTGCATATCGTGAATTAAGTTTTCCGTCCATAATACTTGTAATATAGTAAATCAGGGCCTGGTCTACAGGCATTATGTCATTTGCCAGGAGCTCCCCCTCAAGAAGGGCAGTGTTTCCGTCCCCCCCGTTTTTAATGATGTAGTCAAGGCTGCCAACTGTATAGAGGCTATTTGGATCAATGGCAGTATATCTTCCGTTTTTGAGAACCTGCACATCTTTTATACGCCTGTATCCCCTGATGTCAGAGAGCATACCTTTTTCATCAACTACGACGGGACTTCTTATTGAGGTGTCGATTGTAAATCTTAATCCCGAAACCTGAAGAAATCCTCCGAACTCGCCGCAGGCTTTTCCATTTTTGTCTGTTTCGCTCATGGTGTTTTTTGCGGCAAATTCAAGACAGTCAAGAATCTGCTGTCCTGTTACTTTTCTGCTGCAGATTTTGTTTCCAAAAGGATTAACGGCAATAATTTCTTCATTTGTAACTTCACCTTTAGGAAGGCTTGCCCTTACGCCGCCACCATTGGCCAGACCAATGTCAGCATGGGTAAGATATCGGTAGGTATCGGCACAAAGATTTCCGATTCCAGTTTCTCTTGTACGTACAATGCGGATTCCTTTCTCGTTATTAATTGAAAGATTAATGTTTGATTCTGCCACTACAATGCCAAGCTGCTTTTTAAGATCCTTCTGAAGTGAATTCATAAGATGCTCAACCTGTTCATCTTTATCATTCCATTCTGTGATTCTTGAGCTGGAAATAATTCCTTCAGTATTGATGGTCAGCCGGCAGATGCTTTCGAACTCATTTCCTGAACATAAGATTGGAACAGGGGTGCCTTTAAGATTTTTTACACTTCTGTTTTCATTTCCGCAGTATTCGTGGGAATCAATTACGGCATCAATACCTTTTGTATGGTTAATAAGGGAGTCTGCATTGAAAAGCTTTTCAATTTTGTTTGTTTCAGAGATTCCAAGGTGTGTTATGCAGATTACGTAATCGGCACCGTTTTTTCTGGCACTGTCAACAGTGCTTTGAATCTGCCAGAAAAACTTTGAACCGGTTTTATTCTGGTAGAAGTCATAAACGTATTTATTATCTTCCATAAAGAATGAGGGAGTTGATGATTTTACGGCAAGAGGAGTTGTTATTCCCAGATATGCCACTTTTGTCTTTCCATATTCAACAATGGCATAGGGAATTGTTTCATCAAGAAAATTCTGGTTTGTTCCGGTATATTTTATGTTGGCATTAAGGTATTTGTGATTGGCAGCCCTTGTAATTTCTTCAAAGTTTTTCATTCCAAAATCAAATTCGTGATTGCCAATAACAGCAAAGTCGTATCCGGTGGCATTCATAATCTGAGTCATGGAAATACCTTTTGAAACTGAGCCTATGAGTTCACCCTGTACGCTGTCACCCGCATCAATTAACGTAACATAAGGTGTGTTCTTTAGAGTCTGCTGTTTTATTGATGCCACCTGAGGGAATCCCAGGGATTTGTTGATTTTGCAGTGAGTATCACCTGTTGCGAGAATTACGATATCCTGGTCAGGAGTGGTTACAGTTGATTTGCCGCATCCAGAAAAAGTCAGTGAAGCAATTGCAGGTAAAAGTAAAAAAGCTGAAAAGGAAAAATGTTTCAATATTGTTTTCTCCATATACTACATTTCAGAATAACACGAAACAACAGAAAAACAGGGGTAAAATGGTGTTATAATGTTGCTATGAGAAGAAAAAAACATCCGGCAGAACCCTTGTATTTTCTTATGAACAAGAGTGCCGGAACAGTCTGTTCTACAGTCAGCGACAGAAGGCATACAGTTTATGAAGTTTTTACACCGGAGCAGCTTGTTTCCTCCGAGGGAGCAAAACTTCATACAGTGGGGCGGCTTGATGCAGATACAACAGGCCTTCTTCTGTTTACAAATGACGGAAAGCTTTCAAATTATCTTACACGGCCCGAAAGCAGAATCAAAAAAACTTATATTGCAAAACTAAAAACTCCTGTGAGCAGCCGCCTTCAGAAGGAATACATAACAAAAGCCCTGAACGGCCTGGAACTTCCTGCAGAAAATAAAGCTCCGGTTCAGTACAGTGACAGTGCCAGACTGGAATTCCTAGATATTGATGAAAATGGAACTTCCTGCCGTTGTAAAGTAATTCTTACGGAAGGTAAATTTCATGAAGTAAAAAGACTGTTCAGGGCCCTGAAAAACGAAGTTACGGAATTAAAAAGAATCGGGATGGCAGGGCTTGTACTAGATGAAACCCTTAAAGAAGGGAATGTAAGAAGTCTGACCTTAGAGGAGCTGTCAGTTTTAACAGAGGGACTTACTTAATACCACAGACATTCCGCTTCATGCCGTTAAGATCTTCTTCAATGCGGATGGAATGAAATCCTGCTTCCTTAAAAAACAATGCGGTTTCCTCCGCGTTGTATTCACCTGTTTCCATAAAAAGCTCACCGCCTGGTGCCAGATGTTCGTAACACTGAGGAACAAGTCTTCTGATTAATGCAAGACCGTCATCTGTTCCTGCATAATCTCCTTCATCACTTACATCTCCGTCCAGAGCAAGAATTGGTTCTGAGCGTCCGTCCTTAAGTAAATCAAGAGAAACTGAATGAGGAACGTAAGGCGGGTTTGTTACGATTATGTCAAACTTCCATGGAACGTTGTCAAAAAGATTTGTCTGTACGAAGCGGACATGGTGCAAAAGTTCACCTTCCAGAAGGGCAGAGGCATTTTTTTCGGTTATGGCCAGTGCTTTTGTGCTTATGTCGGCGAATGTTACTTTTGGAAGATCCCATTCATCAATACCGTCATTGTCAAAAAGGGAGCGGAGAATGCTTAATCCAACACATCCTGATCCACTGCACATGTCACAGACCGCAGGAATTTTTGAGTAGCCACCTCCGGCAAGGGAAGCTGCTGCGTAACGGAGCCCCAGTGAAGAAAGAGCCTGTTCCACAAGAATTTCAGTGTCCGGCTTTGGAATTAAAACATCAGGGGTAACAGTAAAGTCGTAGCCGTAAAACTCTTTGTGCCCTGTAATGTATGCAACAGGAAGTCCTGAACATCGTTGTGCCATGGCGTCACTAAAAGCTTTTTCTTCTTCAGCCGAAAGTTCATGTTCTCTGTGAACCATAATCCAGGTGCGGTTCCGTTTAAGAATGTGTTCAAGAATAATGTCTGCATCCAGTTCCGGTGTCTCTGTAAGCTTTTTACCTGCTGGATTTACAGCCGCTTTAAGGGTTTGAACAGCCTGGGTTCGGGTCTGAAAGAGAGTCATTTTTCCTCCGGTTACAACAGACAGATTCTAATACATTTACAAAAAAAAATCCCTTCCGGCACTTTAACCGAAAGGGACTGTATTCAGAAAATAAGCGTAAAATTAGCTCTCCAGTTCTTTAAATTCTTCTTCTTTAACGTAAACGTTAAGGGCATCAAGCATATCGTCCATGTTACCCATCATAAATCCAGGAAGGTTATGAACACTCATGTTAATGCGGTGGTCAGTTACGCGGTCCTGAGGATAGTTGTATGTACGGATTTTTTCCGAGCGGTCACCGTTACCAACCATCTTTTTGCGGGCACTAGAACGTTCAGCATCAAGCTTGCTCTGTTCATAGTCAAAAAGGCGGGCACGAAGAACTTCCCATGCCTTTTCCTTGTTTTTAATCTGAGATTTCTGGTCCTGCTGAATAACAACAATACCAGTCGGAATGTGTGTAAGACGAACGGCAGAGTCAGTTGTGTTTACACACTGTCCGCCAGGACCACCGGCACGCATTACGTCAACGCGAACATCGCCAGGATTGATTTTAATATCAGCTTCTTCAGCTTCAGGAAGAACGGCTACAGTGATTGTAGAAGTCTGGAGACGTCCCTGAGCTTCAGTCTGAGGAACACGCTGTACACGGTGTACGCCAGATTCGTAGCGGAGAGTACCGTAAACGAATTTTCCAGAAATCTGAGTAACGATTTTGTTAAATCCGCCAACTTCAGTTTCCTGGGCTTCAACGTTTTCATATTTCCAGCCTTTGCGGTCAGCAAGGTGGCAGTACATTTCCCATACATCACGAACAAACAGAGAAGCTTCGTCACCACCGGCAGCAGAACGAATTTCAAGAATAATGTTCTTTTCATCAAGGGGATCAGGCGGAATAAGCTTAAGCTTAAGCTCGTCTTCAAGCTGAGGAACTTTTTCTTCCAGTTCCTTAAGCTCTTCGCGGGCCATTTCCTTCATGTCAGGGTCATCTTCAGCAGTAATCATTACTTTTGCATCTTCAATTCCCTGAAGAGTTTTTTTGTATTCGTGACCAGTTTCAAGAACGCTTGTCAAAAAGCCGTGTTCACGCATAACGTCTTTGTATTTTTTCTGATCTTTAACCAGGTCAGGATCCTGAACCATTTCGTTAACTTCTACAAAGCGTTTGTCCAATTCATCGATTTTTTTAAGAAAGTCCATTTTTTTATAATACAGAAAATAAGCCCTTGTTTCAACGGAGCTGCCATATCTGCTTCGGAACCGTCCTTCCGCCACTCGGTAACCCTCGGCCTCCTCAGTCGCTGCGCTCCCTGCGGTGGCTGGCTCCGCCATGGCTCCAGCACGGGCTAAATTATGATTTTAAAAGTTTAAGAAGAGTCTGCTCAGTTTTAAGGGCCTTTAAGATTTCAGGCTCGGTAACAGTTTCATTTCCGCTGCCTGTTTTTACAGCACGGATCATAAGGTTTTTAGGAGTTCCTTCGTCATCAATAAACTCCAGCATCTGAACTTTATACCCCTTCTGTTCAAGAAGTTCACCACGGACAGCATCTGTTACTAGGGTAGAAAATCTTTCTTTTATAAGACCATATTTTAGAAGACTTTCCAAAGTTTCATTTTCGCAGGTCTTTTTAAGCTGAAGGTTTATTTCGTGCTGGCAGCATGGTACAGAAAGAATTGCTTTTGCTCCATGTTTAACGGCATAATCCAGGGCATAGTCAGTGGCAGTGTCACAGGCGTGGAGGGTAATGATTATATCCGGATTTTTGTCTTCACCAAACTCCGCAATATTACCCACAGCAAAACTCAGATTTTTAAGTCCCAGTTCACCGGCCATGCGGTTGCAGTATTCGATTACATCTTTCTTTAAGTCCAGCCCAAACACCTGACAGTCAATTCTCTTTATTTCAGAAAGAAAGTACTGAACAGCAAATGTCAGATAGCTTTTTCCGGAACCAAAATCCACCACGCTTACAGGAGAATTTCCCCGTCCGGCCATAACCTCAGGCAGAATGTCATCAAGAGTTTCCAGAAACCTGTTTATCTGCCGGAACTTGTGGTATTTTGAAGCAATAACTTTTCCGCTGTCGGTCATAATCCCAAGGCGTACCAGAAATGGCACAGGAATTCCTTCCTTCAGAACATAATTTTTCTTTTTGTTTACTGCAGCCCCCGTAAGCAGATTTTTAACTGGAGAGTAAGGTCTCCCTTCGCTTCGCTCCGGGCCGGGCTGTACAGAGTTCCGGCTTTGGCCTCCATTGCCTGCGGCAACGCCTTCCGGCGCTCTTCCGATCCCTGACCCAGGGATTTTTTTTGACAGACGGGTGATTTCTCCTTTTTTATTGGCAAGAATTGTAACCTCTTCGGTTTCTGTCCGCTGAATGCAGTTTTTAAAAGTCTTTCCGCCGTGAAGTTCAATAAACTTCAAAGTTTCTTCCAGAGAAAATTTTTTGTGGAACACCTGCTTTTCAGTATACAGCTCAGTAAAATATTCGGTTTTTTCAGAGGAAGAGACTGACAGCCTGATTTTCACTCTCTTATATGGTAAGCCCAGAACGGATTCAATGTTTTTTACAGGTTTTGAAAAAGTTGCAGAAAGAATCATGGTTTTATTTTAGACCAAAGTAAAATAAAAACTCAATGCAGAATCCGTGTCAGAATATTTCAGTTTGTGAAACATTAAAATGTTTCACAAAAAATACTATATTTTTGAATTCGTTTTCCGATATACTATATATATGGGAAAAATAATTGTTTTTGTTAATCAAAAGGGTGGTGTTGGCAAAACAACTTCCGCTATCAATATTGGGGCATACATTGCTAAAGCTGGTAAAAAGGTTCTTCTTGTAGATTTTGACTCTCAGGGGAACATGTCCAGCGGTGTAGGTGTTTCAAAAGACAAGCCTACAGTTTATGAACTTCTCGCAGGTCAGTGTTCTCCGGAAGAAGCTGTAAAACATACTCCTGTAGAAAATCTTGATGCAATCAGTGCCTCTCTTGACCTTTCAGGTGCAGCAATTGAGCTTGTAGATCAGGAAAACCGCGAGTACTTCCTTAAAAACGCACTGGAGCCATACAGAAACCAGTATGACTATATTCTTATTGACTGTCCTCCTTCACTGGGAATCCTTACCCTTAACGGTCTTGCAGCCGCAGATTCAGTAATGGTTCCAATGCAGTGTGAGTATTTTGCTCTTGAAGGTATTTCCCTGTTGCTTCAGTCAGTACAGAAAGTTCAGAAATCAATTAATCCAAAGCTTGTAATCGGGGGAATTTTCTTCACTATGTATGACAGCCGTACACGCCTTGCACAGGACGTTGTACGCCAGGTACAGGCTTATTTTAAAGATGTTGTATTTAACACAATCATTCCGCGGAACGTCCGCCTTTCAGAAGCTCCTTCTCACGGTGAACCAATCTGTCTTTATGATCCGGAATGTGTTGGTGCAAAGAGCTATCAGAAACTTGCTGATGAGGTAATCCGTCGTGGCTAAGAAATTTGGACTTGGTGCAGGCCTTGATGCCCTTATGGGTGGTTCTGCAAAAACAGAAGTAAAACCTGTTGAACCTGCAGCTGCTGCAGATGAAAAAAAAGAAACAACATTTAAGGCTGTAAAAACTGTTGCTGGGCTTCCTGCCGGAATCGAACAGGACGAAAACGGCCGTCTATGGGTTGATCCAGAGCTCTTAAAGCCAAACCCTCATCAGCCTCGCGAAGAGTTTGACGAAGAAAAACTCAAGGAACTGTCAGATTCCATCAAAGAAAACGGCGTAATTCAGCCGATTACAATTGAAGATGCAAAAGATGGCACTTTCTATATTATTGCCGGAGAACGCCGTACAAGAGCTTCAAAAATGGCAGGCCTTAAAAAGGTTCCTGTTCAGCTTTCAGCCTACAGCGAACAGAAAAAGCTGGAAGTTGCATTGATTGAAAACATTCAGCGTGCAGATTTAAATCCTGTAGAAGAAGCCAAGGCTTACTATAAGCTTATGGAACTTGGCGGGCTTAAACAGGAAGAAGTTGCACAGAAAGTCGGCAAAAACCGTGCAACAGTTGCAAATGCAATCCGCCTTTTAAAGCTTCCAGAAGATATTCAGAATGCCCTTGTTTCAGGCCAGATTACAGCAGGTCATGCCAGAGCACTGCTTATGGTAAAAGACAAAATGAACATGCAGATTCTGTTCGGCAAAATCGTAGGACAGGGACTTTCAGTTCATCAGGCAGAAGTTATGGCTGGCGAAATAAACAATCCTCAGCCAAAGGAACCTAAGAACGGAGGTTCAAAAGGTCCTGCCCGAGACCCGGATCTTATTGATGTAGAAACACAGCTTATAGAAAAGCTCGGAACAAAAGTACAGATTAAGGGCAGCTACGAAAAAGGCAGCATCGAGATCAGCTACTATAACAAAGCAGATTTCGACAGACTTTTCGAACTGATTAGTAAGTAAGAATTAGTAATTAATAATAAAAAAAACACGAGTCGATGGTAAACCGGACTCGTGTTTTTTTATCTCACCACAATCTTCTCAAACACGCTGCCCAGGCCCTGGTGCAAAACAAGACTGCACATTGAGTCAGCCTGGGTTTCGCTTTTATTAATCATAACAATATTGTTTCCACGGAAGTATCGAATAAAACCCGCAGCCGGATAAACTACAAGACTGGTCCCACCAATAATCAGCAGGTCTGCTTCAGAAATTGCCTTTATTGCACCTGTTACCACATCATCGTCCAGGCCTTCTTCATAAAGAACTACATCAGGCTTAACAAGTCCTCCACAGCTGCAGCGTGGCAGCGAGTCCGGAGCCCCTGCACTTTCAGAAATAAAAGTATCATCGTAAAAATTACCGCATTCCATGCAGAAGTTACGGAGTGTTGAACCGTGAAGCTCATACACTTTTTTGCTTCCAGCTTTCTGATGCAGGCCGTCAATGTTCTGTGTAACTACGGCACTGAGTTTTCCTGCTGCTTCCAGTTCTGCCAGTTTTTTGTGAGTGATGTTTGGTTCAACGCCTTTAATAATAAGCTTTTCCCTATAAAATCTGTAAAATTCTTTTGGATTCCTGTCAAAGAAGCTGCGGCTGATGATAGTTTCCGGCGGATATTTCCACTGCTGCTGGTATAAGCCGTCCTGGCTCCTGAAGTCCGGAATGCCTGATTCTGTGCTTACTCCAGCACCTCCAAAAAATACAATTTTCTTAGATTCATCTATTAATGCCTGTAGCTTTTGCAGAGATTCCATAATTCATAATCCTCTTTATTCAGTATATCACCATATTTAAGGAATATAAAAAAACAGAATCGGAAAGATTTGTATATGGATTTTTGGAATTTCTGCCGATAAATTCAAGTGGAGTACTATTTTCAGTTTGTTTGACAGTGTTAAATAAATTGTTATAAGATAAAAAATCCAGAAAATTGAAAAGAGGAAAAAAATGTTCAAAAAGGGATTACTCATATTAACAGCTTTGTTGATGACTGGTTCAGTATTTGCTCACGGAAAAGGCGATATCGATAAACGCGATGTTGCCCAGATGGACAGTTGGCAGGAAGATATTGAAGTAGGCAAGAAAAAAGAAGGTACATACAACGTTCTTGTTACTGTAGAAGATAAAGGTGGTAACAAAACTGTTGGGGGGCCTTACAATATTTTCATTGATAAAGACTCTGACTTCCCTGTTTCTGGAATTACTAACCCTATTAGAAATATGCGTGTTCCAGGTAACCTTAACATTGTAGGTACCTGTATCGATGATGATGGTGTAGATGCTGTTTATCTTTCAATTTTTAAAGGTACAAAAGACGAAAAAAACAAGCCTGTTGTAACTATTACAACAAAAGACGGAAAAGAAGTTGAACTCCGTGATGTACTTGTTACAGGTAAAGAATTCTGGGAATACAAACTTGATACAACTTCAATGGAAGAAGGCCCTTATACAATCGAAGTATACGGTGATGATATTCATGGACATTCTTCAAAAACTAAGAATCACAAAAAAGGTGTAGTTACATTCAACCTGGACCGCCGTCTCCCTGTTACTCAGGTAACAAATATGGAGCTTGGTAAACTTGTTTCAGGTAAAATTACTCTTAAAGGAAATGTTACTGATGGAAACGGCATCAAGAATCTCCAGTATTCTCTTGATGGACAGCAGAACTTTTTTGACCTTAAATTCAAGGAAGATAAAAAGACAGGAATATGCACTTTTGAGCTTCCTGTAAACACAAAAGACTTTAAGGATGGAGCTGCAGTGTGCTGGTTCCGTTCTGTTGATAAAATGGGCTCGGTTGGCCTTAACTCATTCCTCTACTTTATTGATAACACAAAACCAGATGTAAAAATTGTTTCTCCTGCAGAAGGAGAAGTTAAAAACGGCGTATTCGGTGTTGTTGGATATGCAAAAGATGTAATTGGTATTCAGTCTCTTAAATGGACATGTTCAAACGGTAAATCGGGAGAATTTACACTTACTCCGGGTAACCCTTACTGGTATCAGGAAATTGATACTGCAGGTATGACCAAAAACGTTGAATTTACAGTTACAGCAATTGATACAGTAAACAACGAAGTTGTAAAGAAAATTACAATTCCTCTTGATCAGGAAGCAGATAAACCTGTTGTTACAATCGAATATCCTGCAGCAGACCAGGTTGTAGAAGGAGATGCAGGAACTGTATTCCTTCGCGGTATTGCTTCAGATGATGACGGTGTTGCTTCAATCGAATACAAGCTTGATGGCGGTGAAGTAAAGACTTTGGAAACTCACGGTGTATTCTACAGCCTTATGTCAGAAGAAGCTGACCTTCCTGCAGGTAAACATTCAGTAACAGTTACTGCTGTTGATAAATTCGGTGTAAAGGGCAATCCTGTAACACATTCATTCATATCAAAAGGAAAAATTCCTGTATTTGCAGAGGCAAAAGCCGGTGGAAAGCCGGTATTCTCTGGCATTACAGTTCATCCGGAAGCAAATCCTTCATACGAAACATCAGTTTCTTCAGCAGCAGGTATTTCATCTGTGGCATGGAAAGTTGAATGGGGCAAAGAAGGCATTAAGACTGGTGAAAGTACAGTTAAGCCTGGTGACAAGACAGTTAACGTTTCAATCCCATTAAACAATTCAGAAATTGCCTGGGGTGCCGTAAAGATTACAGTCACTGCAGCTGATATTTACAACCGTGTTGTAGAAAAGAGCGATGTTGTAAAAATTCAGGACATTACAGATATTGCAGTTGAAGCTCCAAAAGTTGTTATAGATGACAGCCGTGTAAGTGAATCTGGCGATATCATCAATGATGTAAATCATCCTGTAAGCGGATATTTTGCAGGTGGAAAAATAAAGAGTGCATCAATCGTACCTGCAACTCCATTTGCAGCAATCACATTTAACGAAAACACATTTACTCTTACTGCAACAGATAATCCTGATGTTGTAGGTGCATCTGCTCCGGTAAAAGTCCGTGTTGTTTCTACAGATAACATCCCTTATGAAAGTCAGGAACTTATTTTCCATTCAGATTCTCCTGCTCCAGAAGTTGCTGTAGACAGTCCTATAGAAGTTGTTCTTTCTGTTCCTGTTGAACAGAAAGATGAAGAAGGAAATGTAATTCCAGCTCCAAAAGAATCTGTTACAGTTAATGGTAAGGTTGCTTCTAAAGCAGGCCTTACTTCCATTGGTTACAGAATTGCTTCTTTTGGATTAACATATGACCAGAAAACTAAAAACCTTGTAACAGGAGCTGCTGCTTCAGCAAAATTCGGTGAATTAACAGCTATTCCTGCTAAAACAGGCAGTTTCTCTTTTGAAATTCCATCAGAAAACCTCGGACCGGGTATGCACATTGTAGAAATCGTTGCAAACAATGGCAAAACAGCTGCCGGTGCTGTATTCATTAAAAAGCTTCCTGCACTTCCTGAAACTGATGCTGCAGGAAAAAAGATTACCGGTCCAAAGGGAACTTATTACGGCTGGGCAGACGGCGTTGATGTTTATGGAGCAATTATCTGTCAGAATGATGCTGCAGAGGGCTTCTCAAAGGTTGAATACCGCAGAGATATGAAGCCTGGCGAAACTGCTGTTTCATTTAAGGATAAGACCGGTAAAGCTGTTTCAACATATAAGGCAAGTAAACCTGGGGCTGCAAAAGTGTTTATTACAAGTGTGGGCGGTATTGCTTATGCCAGCGGTATGCACGTTGTAATTCCTTATGGAGCAAAGGATGCTGTAAAGGCTGTTGTTACCGTAGAATCCCAGGCTGCACTTAAAGCAATCAACTGGACAGTTGAAGGAGAATCTGTTCCTGGCGGAGATGTAAAAACATCAGGTAAAATCACAGATCCAAAGCTTATCCGTTCACCTGCTGCAGGTGTTTATGAAGCAGACATCTCCCTTGGAAACCTTCCTGTTCGTTTTACTACCTTAAAGGTAACGGCAGAAACTGCAGAGGGCAACGCCGATTACAAGGGAACAATTGCGGTAATTCGTGAAAGAGATTCATCACTCATAGATAACGATAGAAGAATTTACTGGGCTCCGGCAGGAGATGCTCTTTATGACACAGCATCAGACAGATATGTAATTAAGACAGGTGACCGCTTTAATGCCTTTGCAAATGTTTACGCACCTGTTAATGTCAGCTTTGTTTCAGCACAGCCTGGACTTACAGTTACAGCTGACGGAAACAATATTTATGTAATAGCAGAAAAAGAAGGTACTTATAAAAATGTTGCAGTAAAAGTAACTGATGCACAGGGCGTATCATATACATCATCTGCCGTAAGTTTTCTTGTTGATGATGCACTTCCAGCTGTTTCAATCGAAGCTCCTGCAGCCCGTAAGTGGATCCAGAAGACAACAAGTCTTTCTGTAAAGGCTTCGGATACAAACGGAATTGCTTCAGTAGAATTCTCACTGGATGGCGGTCAGACCTGGAATCCGGCAGCGGCTGCTGGTTCAGGTTCTTATACAGCCGTAATTAATGCAGGAGAAATGGATGACGGACTTGTTAGTGTTGATATCCGTGCAAAAGATAATGCCGGAAAATATGGTTATACACAGACTGTAATCCAGAAGGATACAACTCCACCGGATCCGCTTGTAATCGTTCCTTGTCCAGAAGACATTGTAAACGGTGAAAACGAAATCGTATTTGCCGTAAAAGACAATGGATACTTTGCAAAAGCAGAATATGTAGCACCAAAAACTGGAAAAGAAACTCCGGCAGCTGTCGAAGTTCCATTCACATCAATGGTTGAAACCCACGTAGGTACAAAAGAAAAGCCGATTGATGAAAAGATGTCATTTATCTTTACTGATGAAGCAGGCAATACAACAACATACAGAGTATGGGACTTTATCGTAGACAATAAGAGTGACCTCCCTGTTGCAGAAGTTCATCTTCCTGACGAAGAAGCTGTAATTACAACGGCATTCCAGATTTCTGGTATTACTATTGATGATGATGGACCTACAAAGATCTGGTATAAGCTTGATGACGGTGAATATAAACCGGCCAGTGAAGATTATGCTTCAAGTTTTAAAATTGATATTGATAAAGTTTCATTCACAAAACTTGGTGACAACGAACATAAAGTTACAGTATATGCAGAAGACCTGAACGGTGTTAAAGGTCCTGAGTTTGTACGCAACTTTAAAATTTCTCTTGAAGAACCTCAGGGTGCAGTAGAAACTCCGCCAATCACAGAAACTGTAAAAGGCTGGGTAAAACTCACTGGTAGAGCAACTGATAAAAACGGTATCAGAGCAGTATATGTATCTGTAGATAACGGTAACACATATAACGAATCTGTAGGTAACTTCTCTCACGAAAATCAGACTGCTAACTGGTCTTACGAATTTGATACTCGTGTAGTTCAGGATGGAACTCATGTTGTCTTCTTAAAGATCGTAGACTGGTTCGGTATTGAAGGTATCTTCTCTACACAGATTAATATTGATAACACAGCTCCAAGCATTGATCTTGAACTTCCTCTTGATGACTCTAAGACAACAAAGATGTTGTTCTTCTCTGGTCAGACAACAGATAATATCGGGCTTGAAAAACTTTACATTACAATCCGTTCCCTTGAAGGAAAGACTGTAAGCTCAAGACTTTCAAGAATTGATCTTGTGCCAGGTGAAATCATTACACAGTCAATTGACCTTTCTTCTCTGGATAACGGTTTCTACAACGTAGAACTTACTGGTCACGATGCTGCTGATAACATTACACGTGTTTCACGCAACATTCAGCTTAATAAGAATGCTGTTCTTACAAAGGTTGACCTTCTTTATCCTCTTAACGGAGAAGCTGTTCAGGGTAGATTCAATATTTATGGTACTGCTGTAAGTGATATTAATATTGAGAAGCTTGAATTGCTTGTTGATGGTACAGCTGTAGCGGAAACTACACTTTCTGCCAGCGGATACTATAAATTCGATATTAATCCAAATGATAAAAATGCCCCTGTGATTCTTGAAAACGGCGATCACAAAATCCAGGTAAAAGCTCATCTGGCTAATGTTCATACAATTGTTTCTGGAGAACAGACAATTAAATACCGTGCTGATGGTCCTTGGGTAACAATCGATAACTTTACTTACGGTGATTTTGCTATTGAACGACCATATATTGCAGGAAAAGCAGGTTACTCTGTAACAGCTGAAGAAGTTGCTGCAGCAAAGGCTAAGGGTGCATCTAAAGAAACAAAAGCTGCCCTTGAAGCTAAATCTGTAGAAAAAGTTGAAATCTCATTTAACAACGGTAAGACATTCCAGGAAGTTTCACAGTCTGGAAAATGGCGTTACCGCATTGAAAATGAGGATATTGCAGAAGGCTATCACTTCCTGCTTGTAAGAGCCATTATGAAGAACGGTGAAAGAGCCGTAACAAGAGTAATTGTTCAGGTAGATAAGACAAAACCAACTGTTAAGCTTATCAGCCCTGGTGAAGGCGGAAGCTACAACGAAAGCATCGAATTTAGTGGTCTTGCACACGATAACGTTGCCCTCAAAAATGTAACACTTCTCCTTCGTAAAGGTGACAAATCAAGCTATGAAGTACCTGCCTTTATACAGGGACTTTATCTTGATGGTCAGTTCTGGGGTGCTTCACTGTACAGCTTTGGTGCTGGTCTTTCATTCTTTGATGATAACGTTCGTCTTCAGGCACAGTGGGGTCAGTTTACACAGCAGCAGAGAAATATCTTCTCAAGAACAACTTCCCGCTATGGTGGAGACATTTATGGTGGAAAGATTCTTGCAAATGTAGCATATATTCCATTTATGTACTTCTTTGGTCGCGATTATGAATGGCTTTCTGCCAACTGTACTGTCGGAGCAAACTTCTCACGCTTTACAGAAACAGGTTCTGGAAAACCTCAGATTCTTTCTGCACTGCTTGCACAGCTTGAATTCCCTAGAATCAGTTTTGCAAAACAGAAGATGTTCAGAACTGTGGCTGTATACACTGAAGGTCAGCTCTGGTTTATTCCAACAGATGTTCAGTCTACAGTTGATATTGCTTCAATTGTTCCACAGATTTCTATTGGGTTACGTGTAAACGTATTCTAATCTTCTTTCAGAATTCTCCGGTTAAATCCGGGGAATCCTTTTATCTTTGCATAATAAAAATTGATCAGCGGCTGCTTTACATAATTTGTTAAGGCAGCCGTTTTAAATTTTCAGAATTTGTGGTAGCGTAAAGCCTTGCAATTTCAAGGCATTAAACTTGACAGGGGCTGTCCGGTAAGTAACGACCGTAGCTGTCATTGGGGCAGCCCTTTAATATTCAGTTTTACTGGTTTATTGAAAAATTGGTCAAAAATTGATATTCTAATAACAAAATGTTTTTTTAAACGCTCAGGAGGGTTGTTTATGACTGGCAAATTAAGAAGAGTATTTTTTACAGGATCCGTAGCAGTGCTTGGACTGGCAGCTATGTTCAGTTCCTGTTCAAATGGCGTTGGTCTTGGAGAATCTGTAGATACAAAGGCTCCTCAAATTTCAATTGAATATCCCCCTGTTGCGGCTATTATACGGGAACAGTTTGTTCTTGCCGGAAAATGGGATGATGATAAAGGTCTTAAACAGATTTCTGTTTCTGTAATTAATACTGAAGCAAAAAAGGATGAGTCACCTGTCTGGACCGGGACAGCCACAATCAACTCAAATAAAACCTGGCAGGTTCTTTTAAATCAGGCTGATGCCAGTAATTCTTCCGAGGTGCCTGTATATCCTCTCCTTGACGGTAAATACCAGATTTCAGTTGTAGCAGAAGATAATGCAGGCAATTCTTCTGGTGAAGCATCACGAACATTTGATATTGATAATACTGCTCCTGTATTCATTATTTCTAATCCTGGAGTTGTTAAGTCAGAACACAAAACAGCATCTGCTTATGGTTCCATTTTTACCGTAGAAGGAACTATTGCTGATGATCATGCAATTTCAACAATGGAAGTTGCCGTTTACGATAAAAACGGACAGGTTGTCAGTCACGAAGTTTATGACGGACAGCAGGTAGACTCATTTGTAGAAGAAGATATATCTACTGCCGGCGGTACAAGCGTTACTATTGCTCAGTATTCTGATTCTAACGGCAGATATTCCATGATACACCCTTCGGATAATGGTACAGAAGAATATTACTGTTCTGTAAAGCTTTCTGATAATGCAAGAAAATACGACAATCCTTTTAACGAATCTCGTGAAGCTGCTGTGGAAAAAACAGATGCTGTCGGTAACCAGACATTTGATGTTTATCTTTATGACAGTGTTTTTACAACTCTTATGAGTTCGAAGAAAGGTAAAGGTCTTAGTGCTACAGATCTAAAAAATGTTCTTAATGGAACAAAAAATGATGCTGAAGTTCTCGAAACACTTAAAGCTGTAGTAAAAGATACAACTGAAGAAGAATCAAGACTTTGTTTTACACTTAACCCTGAAGCAAACCCTACATATCAGATTAACGGTCTTGAATACAGTTTTGCACCTGACAGCATGATTCAGAGCTATTCGTCAGGAAACCCGGTTTCTGTCAGTGTTTCTGCAGGTCTTGACGGAACAAATATTCAGCCGTCAGCAGTAAAAGTATGGATAAAAGAATTTGATTCAGCTCCAGACAGCGAAAATGAAGTAAGGACAGCTATTAATGCCCTTGTAGCAGATGTTTCATCAAAAGAAAATAACGAATTTGAATTCCATCAGGTTACCGATTCATTAAGTGATGAAGCTACAAAAATTCAGGTTGATGATGGTGCGAAATGGATTCTTATTTATGATTATTATGAAAATCTTCCAGTGGGTACAAACGGACAAAAAACAGAAGAAAGCTCTGTGGGAACAAAAACATTCTCTGTAACTCTTCCGTCAGGAATTGTTCTCAACAAGCACTATATCATCGCTGTTACAGGTGCCGATGTTGAAGACGTAAAATTCAAACACGAAAAGCTTTATGGATTTATTGGTAACGAAGCCGGAGTTCCTCCTACAATCGCTGTTACAAGTCCTTCAAATCTTGATGTAGTAAACTCTTCGGCCTTTGCATTTACAGGAAATGTTTCAATCAAATCTAAATCACTCTATGTTTCAGAATTAAAGGCTACTTTGACAGTAACTGATGAAGATGCAGGATCAGCAATCGGTTCAAATAACTATTATGTAGCTGCAATTAAATATAACAATAATACTGGAGAATGGGCTCCTGATCCTGATTATCCTGCTAGTTCTGCCCTTAAATGTAAAGACGGAGAATGGACATTTACACCAAGTCTGCTGCCAAATTACCATGCTGCCGACAGCAGAATCGTTGCCGAAGAAGGCTCTGGTAAAAACTATCTTTACACTGTAGAAATTTACGCAAAATCATCATCTGGTCACGAAAATACCGTTTCTTCCAACGTTCATATAGATACAACATCACCAGTAATCGAAATTGCTTCAATTCTTCCTTCAATCGAAGGTTTTGACAGTACAGGAAATGTTTATGTAAACGAGTCTGTAACCGTAAAAGGCAACATCGAAGAAACAAACCTTAAAAACGTAGAGATGGAAGTTTATGCCGACGGTGTAAAAGTTGATTCCCTCTGCAAGGATCTTGGAAAAGTTTATTCATTTACAGAAGTTGTTGATTCAAACAAAATTAAAGACGGTGCAAAAATTGATGTAAGGATTGTAGCAGCTGATATTGTAGATAATAAAACAGTTTATTCATCACAGACAGATTCTGTTACTTATGCAAACCTTTATGTAAACCAGGAAACAGACAGACCTGTTATTACTCTCAATAACTCTTCTAATTCAAGTCTCTTTACAGCAGACTCGTCTAATATCAACGAAACAAACGGAAACCTTTTTGGAGTTACTACAAATAACAGACTTACAGCTACAATCACTGATGATGATCTTATTAAGAAGGTGCTTGTTTACGTTTATGATGCAAACGGAGCCCTCCTTGCTGCTGAAAAGACAAACGATGTTTACAATGTAAACCCGGTAACTGTTGCTCCGGACAAGGCTTCCCATAACCTTACTTACCTCTTACCGGAAGACGAGGGTATTTATAAAATTAAGATTGATGCACTTGATTATGAAAAAACCGCAGAAAATGATAAGCCTGTTGGAGAAGCATCTACAGGAGAATTCTTTATTGCTGTTTCTAACGGTGCACCTTCTGTATATCTGGACAATGTAGCTACATATCAGACAGCAGAACCTGTTATTACAGGTACAGTATCAAGCAAAGCGGCTGTAGTTTCAGCAAAATTCATTGATGAAGTTACAAACAGAGAACTTTCAACTCAGCCGGCTGTAATTACCATTGAAAAAGACGGACAGGATCCTCTTAAATGGAAAACAGTATTCGACAAGGCTCTTCCAAATGCCAATTATACAATTCTCTATACAGCAAAAAATGACTTTGGTCAGACAAATACAGTTAAAGCTGCATTTACAGTTGATAACAAAAACCCTGAACTGGTTATTACTCAGTACGGTTCAACTTCAGAAGTTGTTTCAGCTGCAAAGCAATTCCACATCAACCCGGAAAATATTTACACTGTAAAGGGTGCCGTAACAGACGGTCTTTCTGGTGTTGAAGCCGTTTATTTCTATCTGGGAGATATTCCAGCAGGAAAAGAATTCCCATCTTCTAACAACGGCTGGAGTGTTGCGGCTCTTCAGAGTTCACAGGGATACTATACATCTTCAAACACAACTGATTCTAAGGAAGTTACAAATCAACGGGCATGGACTGCATCGCTTACAGATGTAAATAATCTTGCAGTTCAGGATGGATCTGCAGGTTATACACTTCATATTGCAGCTGTCGATAAAGCTGGAAACAGCAGTGCAAATGTTGATTATATTTCTATCTGGCCTGATAGTCAGAATCCGGTTCTTTCAGTTGTACCTGAAGTAGAAAACGGGTTAATTATTGAAAAGGGAAATACAAAATACGCATCTAAGAACTACAAGTTCAAAGGAACAATTACAGAAAACCAGATTAATTCCCTTAAAATCGGTGGTACAGATGTAACTTCTTCCATAACAGACGGAGCATTTACTTATATTCCATCTGTTACTCAGGATGGCACTGTATCATATAACTTTGTTGTAACTGATAAGGCTGGCAACAGTGAATCAAAAACAGTTTCTGTAGCCCGTGATACAACTGCTCCTGACGTAGCTCTTTCAAAACCTGTTGCAGGTGGTCTTATTGGCAGTTCAGATAAGATTCACGGTACTGTAAACGATGACGGCATTGGTGTTGATACTGATGGTGTTCATTATGTAATTAAAAAGAATAATGCAGTAATAGCCGGAGGTGAAGGCGATGCAGTTATTACTGGAAATACATGGCAGATCAACAATCTGACAATCAACTCTGAAGGTACCTTTACAATTGAGCTTACTGGTAAAGACAAACTTGGAAACAAGAAGACATACGATGCTGTTACTTTCTACTATGACTCTGCAGCTCCAGCTGTAAGGGAATCAGGAGAATCTGCACGTACTGTAAACGGACAATACACACTCAGCGGAACCGTTGTAGAAACAAATGGTCTTTATTCAATGACAATAAAAGACAGTGCTGCCGGCAGTTCCGACGTAACATTATCAAATACAGCTTCTGGAAACGGCTTCAGATTAAAAACAGGTTCTACTGATACATACGAATGGACATATACAGAAACATCACCAGTGGATGGCTCTCACATCTACCAGATTTCTGCAACTGATATTACACAGAACTCTGAACGAGCTTCCAACATTGTTACAAGAACAGTAAATGTAGACACTGCTTTGCCGGAAATTACAAATGTTATTAATCCTGATCTGGTAAAGCTTGATGATTCAAAATATGTAACACTGAAGGTAAATTCAGCAGACATCAAGAAAAATGATTTCTCTACAGGGCTTGCCGGTGTTTATTACAAAGTAATTTCAAGGTCTTCAAGAGCTGTTGTTACTGCAGCCGATCTGACAGAAGAAAACGGATGGTATGCAATGTCTCAGGGAATTTCAAACTGGAATGCTACTTTTGACATTACAAAATTCGGTGAAGAATTCTCTAAGGATGGAACAGTGTATGCTGGTTTTGCAGCTGTGGATCAGGCTTCTAACGTAAGTGTCAGCAGTACAGATGCAGTAATTGTAATAGATGAAAAGCGTCCTGCCGTAACAGTTTACAAAGAAACAGACTGTATAAATGTTGTCTCGTCAATTACCGGATATCAGACAAATGCAGTAGATGTAACACTGTATGCTGTGGTTTTTGATACAAACATCAGCAACACAGCTCTGACTGGAACAGCAAGTAACAATGCAAATGTTACATGCACATTCGTTGAAAACGTAACAGGCGGTAAAAAATTCAAAGTAAGTTTTAAGGCTTCTGATGACGGAACAACAGAACTTTTACTTACTGCAAAAGACACAAATAATCGCACTTCAGATACAGCAAGAGCTCCTGTAGTTTGTGATAAAGTTGCACCTGTTGTAACTCTTGATACACCTTCAACTGAAGGTACAACATCTTCAAACACTGTAAAAGTAATGGGTACTGTTCTGGAAAACAATCTTTCGTCAGTAACAGTTAACCTTGTTGATTACAATTCTCCTGCTACAGTTAAGTTCTCTGCTACAGCAAATCCATCGCAGCATGAAGAATACGAAGAAAGTAAAAGAAAATATAACTGGGATGCACTTATACCTTCAGTAGCTGATGGAAAATACAAGATTCAGGTTATTGCTTCTGATACTTATAATAACGTAACAACAGTTACTTCTGATTTTGGATATGTTGTAGATATTACAAAACCTGTTGTAGAAAATATTGCCACATCTGCCTCTAATGTAAACATTGCAACTGCAGGACAGACATTCACTGTTTCTGCCGATGTTACAGATGCAACAAGTGGAATTAACTCTGTAAGACTTCTTGATAACGGAACTGACATGAATATTGTTCCTGCAAAATCAGGCAGTAAATACACATTCACTGTTCCACAGGAAAAACTTACTACAGGTTCTCATTCTTACACAGTTTCTGCGGTAGATAAGGCAGGAAATACAAATACAGCTGTTAAATCAATTCAGTGTGATACAACAGCACCTGAGATTAAAGTTTCGGGTATCAGTCCGACAGTTACTGACAGTTCAATAGTTTATGTAAACGGTAAGATTACAGTTTCTGGTAATGCCAGTGATGAAACTGAACTTGCATCAGCTGCTCTCAGTGTTAAAGTTTTCAAGAAAAATGATGCTCTGACAGATGCCAATGACCTTGCCTCCAAAACAGCAGGTCTTGTGCTTGAAAACGGTACAGACAGTTATACTCTTGGCGGAACATACAAAACATGGAGCTTTGTACTGGATACACAGAAACTTGATGACAATACCGATTATGTGATTGTTGTTTCAGGTACAGATAAAGCCGGTAATACACCAGCAGCAGATTCTGTACTTACACACGAAATCAAGGTTAATCAGGAAACAGATAAACCTGTTTCAACACTGACAAATGCAGAAATTCAGTATGGTGGTGAAGACCTTACTTCAATAGTTCAGCTCAATGGTAAGCAGATAAATATCTTTAAGCCTGGTGACAGATTGACAGGTTCTGTTTCTGATGATGATGGAATTAAGACTGTAAAAGTTACTGTTACAAATGAATCAGGTACACAAGTTGCATCATCAACTCCTGTATCGGGCGGCAACAAAACAACTTATACCGTAAACTATCAGCTTCCTTCAAATCTTCCAGAAGGCGGATATATTGTTTCTATTGAAGTTGAAGATATTAAGGGAGAAACAACAAACAGCACAAGCTTCAATTCAGTTCCTGTAGCTGTAGATAACGGAGCACCTGTGCTTACTATTTCTAATCCTGTTTCTTCACTTTACTATAATTCAAAAGTTGCAGTTGAAGGATCTGTAACTGACGGATGCGAAGTTAAACTTGCTGTATCAGGAACCCCATTCAGTTCTGAAAAATATTCTTCTGAAACTGTTGTTAGCGGAAGTTTTACAGATACAATTACAATCCCTGGTTCAGTTGCAGAAAGCGGGGAAGAATACTCTGTAACATATACCGCTACTGACCGATGGGGACAGACAGCTTCTCAGACAGTTAAATTCAGCAAAGACTCAATAAGACCAGTTGTAAACGGAAGCAGCGATACAAAAGTTGGAAACGCAGTCTGGTCTGACGGTTCATGGTACAAATCAGGAACACTTCAGGTAACAATTCCATGGACAGAAAATGGTTCAGGTCTTGAAAAGGTTTATTACTGGGTAGGATATACAGGAAGAACGGACGATGTACCTGCTGATCTTTCAATAGATGGAAATAATGATGGAAGCACAACTGTTTCCGGTAAGGGTGATTCAATTAAGGTTGAAGTAACACCAACCAGCTTTAAGGAAGATGATTCTTCTGAAGCAGCACGCACGACAAATACACTTTATGTTCAGGCAAAAGATAAGGCTGGAAACTTAAGCGACATTAAGTCATATACAATTCATATTGACCAGACAGAACCATCATTTGAATCTGTATTCTATACTTATGATGGTGCAAGTTTCTTTGATGCTAATGGTTCTGTACTTACAAACCAGAAGCAGAATATCACAATTTACGGTGCAATTTCGGACCCTGCATCAGGTGTTGGAGAACTTTCTATAAAGGTTGGAGCAGTTTCCAAGTCAGCAGCAATCCAGTATACAACTGCTGCAAGCCTTTCAAACAGCGATGAATACAAGAACGCTTCATGGAAGGATTACAGTGCAATTGAAGACAAAACAAAAATTACAGGCTGGAAGCTTGTTCTGAAGGCAAATGACTGTACATCAGGGGACGTAAGAATTACACCTGTTGACGTTGCAGGTAACGGTACAGCCCAGCGTGTATTTGCATTCAGCGTAGATACAGTTGCTCCATCTGCAGCAATCGGTGCAAGCCTTGTAACAACAGGTATTAACGGAACACATGCAATCAGCGGTTCTGTAACAGAAACCGGAGAACCTGCTTCATTTAAACTGTATTATACAAATACAAATCCTTCATTATTAACTGCAGTTGCTCCTGATGCAGATGGCAGTATCTGGACACTTATGACTGCAAATTACGAGGCAGATGGACAGAATTACTCAACAGAGGAATTTACTTCCGCCCAGAGAATCTTTAACTGGTCAGGATACAGCCTCGACTTTACAGCAAAATCACAGGCTGCATCTAAAGCAAACGGACAGGACAACATTTATCTTCTTCCTGTCGTAACTGACAAGGCTGGTAACTGTAACATTTACACAGATACATATAATGCAGAAACAGGAACTGCTGTTCGTACTTACAACCTGTCAGGTGCATACAGGACTTACCTTGTTGACCTGGCAACAGACAGACCGCTTGTTAAGTTCAGCGATATTTCTGAAAATGGAAGCGGAAGTTACATCATTAAAAACTCTGTAGGTGCCGTAATTTCTGGGACAGTAACAGATGATGACGCAACATCAGCAGAGCAGGTTAAGACATTTATCGTAAGTTCTTCTGACGTAACTGATGCCACAGGATTTACTGCAACTACAAACGGCAACATTGTTACATATAAAGCTAATACAGGTGTATCTTATACAGATGCCAAGAATGTTCAGAAAACTGGTTACGACATGACAACATTCAACAAACTGGACGGTTCATGGACATTTACACCAGCTAATCCTCTTGATGGAACAAAAAATGTTTATGTTTACATTGAAGATAACAGTAATACGGTTTTCTATACAACAAAAACTTCCACAGGCTATACAATCCGCAATAACCCAAGATTCCAGGTTAAGACTGGCACTGTGGGTGCATTATCATCAGTAATCAGTTACAGCTCTGATAATGAAGTCCCTGTTGTTGATTACATCAAATACTCATTCTCTAATGCACAGAACGGTACATACTATAACGAAGCCGGAACTGAAGGAGGATATAGTGATGTATCACCAAGTGCATTCCTTGGTGGTGTTTCAAGAAGATTCGTTAAGTTCCAGATTCTTGCGAAAGATAACAACGGTATTGCAGACCTGACCCTTAACGTAGCAGGTTTTGATGATGACATTACAGTAAGGAAAGATGAAGCTAATTCAACCGCTACATCTGCTGTTTACATTTCTGATCCAATTAGTCTTGAAGGAAAAGCAAGCGGACTTACAGAAGTGAGGGCTACTCCAATCGATAACTCAGGTCTTTCTCAGGGTAGTAAACTACAATTCTACACAGATAACGAAGTTAAACTGGATGGATTTAAAGTTACAACTTCTGCAATAGAAACATTTACTTCTGACGTTAAGATCAGCGGTGTTTCTACAGACGGTGGCTCTGGAGCCAAATACATCAGTTGGGCTGTACCATCCGGAAATGGTGCTAACCCGACATATATGTGGTCAGAAAAAAATGAAGCTGCTTCTGTCTGGAACTTTGAATACAACGCTGCAGACGGTAATTCCCTTACAAATTACACCGGCGATGATTATGAAAAATACGGTGTAACTAAAAACGGTTATGTATATTCAATTCCAGTACATTTCCTGGTAGAAGATGAACTTGGAAACACAGGAATCTACAAAGACTACAGAATCAATTACAATCCAAATGCTAACTGGCCTACTGCAGAAGTTCTTACACCACAGAATGATACAATCCTTGGTACAACAGCTGACTTTGCCGGATCAGCAAAAGACAACAACGAAATCAAGGCTTCTTACATCCAGTTTGACCTTGACGGTGACGGAGACTTTGATGATTTGGATAAAAGTGCAATCGAAAATCTTAACAGCTCTATTACAGTTTACACTGCAGCTAATGCAGGTGATGGCGGTACCGGCTTAAGTACAACCGATGGTCCATATAAAGATGGTGATGACAGATCATCATGGTGGGGTATTAAAGTAAGCGGTACAACAAGCTGGAACGGACTTAACATCAAGCTTCCAACTTCTCCTACCGAAGGTGATGAAGTTGTAAACAAGACAAAATGGAAGGTTCGCGTATGTTCTGTAGATAACGAAAACATTGCAGGTCTCTGGTCAACTCCGGTAGCCTTCCGTGTAGACGATGCAGCACCAAAGATTGGTAACGAAATCAAGATTGTTACAAACTCAAATGGTTCTAAAGATTATACAGCTGATATGTATGTTTCACAGAATACAGGTAATAACTGGAAGCTTGTACTTGATTTGTGGGATGAAGATGCGGGTATTAATCTGGATGCAACAAACGTAACTGTGAGAGTGGGTAACAACCCGGCCCAGACTTTGAATAAAGCTATTGACGGAACAATGACAGATTCAAAGTGGGGTTATGAAGCAACAGGAAAAAGTGGAGGTAACAACAACTACAAGATTTACATCCCGTTGAATACAAATGACGAAGGTACTGTAACTTATTCTGTAAAGACAACTGACAACTCAAAAGACAAGCTTACAACATCTGCACAGTATTCATTTACCGTGGACAATACAGCTCCGGATGTAAGTCCTGTACAATTTGCATCAAAGGCTCTTCATATGAACATCCTGAGTAACTCAAATTACTCAGCTGAAGTTTCGACAGAAGTCTCTGATGCAATTTCGGGATTTGCAAGCCTTAACTTGTTCTTTGAACGTGCAGGCAGCTACTTCGTTCCATTTGCAGGTGGCAGTACAGACAACTGGTCAACAGTAAGTGCATCGGGAAAATCTTACAGTCTGACAGACGGTATGCCAGGTCTTTCTGTAGCGGGTACAGGTTCTAAGGGGGAAAATACATATAAAATTTCTTCTTACAATGCAGAAACCCACAGTTACATCCGTGCCGGTGGAATCATTAAGATTGACGGTTCTTACTACAATATTACCGGTGTTGCTGGTGGTGTAGTTACATTTGACGGCAAACTTGCTTCTGATGTAGAAACAGCCGTATTCCCTTATGTACTGACAGTAAACTATACAACAACAAGTACAGAAAGCCGTGTGACTACAGGAACTACTTACAAAGTAACAGGTGATGATGGTGATGGACTTGTTGAAGGTGTAACAAAAGAAGGTTCAACATGGACCTGTACAGCAGCAATTCTTTCTGATGCTATTTCGGACGGTACTGTAACACTTCATGCTGTTGCAATAGACCAGGCCGGTAACATTAGTACAGATCTTCTGACTCCGACAATGATCTCAAATAATGCACCTCGTGTTGCAAGGGTTTACCTTGGTAACGACTTGAACGGGGATACATACTATTCTGCAGATGAAATGGAATGGTTCAGTGCTCTTGATGAAAACGGTAAGTCACAGGAATATGTAACTCTGGTAACTGACAGATTTGAAGTAAACAGCAAAATTCCAGAAAATACAAATGGAAAAGCTTCTGCAAAGGCATACTTTAAAGTAACAGGCGACATAGTAATCGTTCCTGAATTTGTAAACGGAGAAAGCGGTCATGGATCAGGTCAAGGCGACGTTATTTACGATGCCGTAATTGCTTCTGACGCTAAAGATCCAACCTGGAATACAAATAACCTCCACGGTTCTATAGCCGTAAACAGCAAAATTGAATCTGGAATTAAGACAAAAGATGCAGCTGGAACTGATACAGATACAGGCTTAAGTACATTAAAAGCTGTAACCCTTACAGGTGCAAATATGAACAGTAAGTTCAACAAGGAAGACAAAAAAGCAACAATTGCCCTTTCTTTGTGGGATTCTGCTGAAGTATATACGCTTTCCGAAGGGGCATTCACTTCTACACCAGTCGCTGAAGGTACGGCTTCTGTTAAAGGGACAAATGCATACACAAGCTTCGGTTACCAGTGGACTCTTGTAAACATTCCAGTTTACTTTGATATTACTGACGACGTAGCTCCTGCAGGTACAATTACACCGTTCTACTGGAATGAAGGTGCAGCAGCACCTGAAGCAACAGGTACAGCAGGTAACCGTACAACAGATGACAACTCAATCGTTTATTACGAAACTGTAATAGGAACAGATTCAACAGTTGCTCCTGTAGGTCATATTGATCTTGGAAAACACAGAACAGGTAATATCCCTGCGGTTTCAGGTGTAATCAAGATTGAAGGTACTGCAAGTGATGACCAGCGAATGTCAAATGTAAATGTAGACTTTGGTTCTGGTTCTGCAACAGCTACATATAATTCTACAAATGCAACATGGTCAACTTCAGGAACTCTGGCAGACAACGGCTATAACCTGACAATGAGAGAAAACTCCATTACCCAGGACGGCCATTCTGCTAAATGGACTCTCCTCCTGAATACAGCGATTGCAAGTGTAGGAAACGGAAATAAAATTGTAAAAGTAACAGTTACTCAGGCAAAAGAAGGATCATCAAAATCTAATACACCTGGTACTGTACAGACAACAGATAACGCAGAAACCGCATACCTTTCAATGGATGTCGTTCCTTATATTACTAAGGTGGAAAGAACAAATACTACTGTTCACGGAAATATGAATAGGTCTTTCAATGGATGTTACCCTGTAGCTGAAGGTGAAACTCTTATTGTCAGTGGATTTAACTTTGGAAACGGTTCATGGAAGGTTGGTAACAATGCTGCAACATCATACTCTAATGCCGGCTCAACTATAACGGGGCCAGGCAGCTTTACAATGGTAGTTCCTGAAAAATCTGGAAACCTTTCTGTAACAAGTACAACAACTTCGCTGAATAACGAAAATAACGATGCTGATGGTTATAACACAGAAACATTTGAGATGGGTGGTACAAGTACAGAGTTTACTGCAAAGGACGACAGATATCTTAGCGTATGGAACCTTGGAAACTACTTTAAGGACACTTTGAAGAGTCAGGGCAAAGAATTTGAAAAGCCTGTGATGACTGCATCTAAAGATGGTAAACTGTATGCATCCTGGGGTACTCCTTCAAATGGATCTATTACATTTAGTTATGGACTTTCGAATAATACAACAGCAATTTATAACTGTTATGACCAGCCATCTTCTTATACAAGCGTAGCTTTTGATCAGAAGAGTGATTCTGGAGCAGCTTCAGTTATGTACATTGGTGAAGCCCAGGGTGCCGGAGGTTCTTATTCAACAACAGGTTTATCAAGTGCGGCAATTGTAGGTGGTGCACTTTTAACTCAGATTAAAAAGGATGATATTGATAACGAAACAACTTATTCAGGTAAAAAAGCTGTAGTTGCGGGAAATCCGACATTGATGCTTGATGGCGATAATACTTCCGGATTCTTTAACCTTGCTTCATATGATGCAGAAAGACGACTCGGAATTTTTACAAATCCAAAGGCTGCTCGTTTTGGGGATTACCTCCATAATGTATGGTATGATTCTCTTAATGAATCGCTTAAGTATTCTGTTATTAATGTTGGAGAAAGCAACATTGTTACTAACTATTCTGGCAGAGGTGGTGCAGTAGCAATTAATGTTGTTATCGATGGTGGATGGACAAATCAGGATAGGGTACATTCATGGGTACCATATAATGCAGCTAATCATCAAAATTACAAAAACAATGTAATTGGTGCTGCAGATAAAAACCAAACTGGTGGTGGTCAGACTACAAATGGTGCTTTCTATGAAAATAATATTTTCCTTGGTAGTGCAACACATAAAAGCACAAGTCAGTCTGAGTGGATAACTGGTACTCCAACTAAAACTTCCCTTACTATGTCGACAAATGTTGGGTATAAAACTGCACCTGCAGTTGGAGATACAATTGCTCTTATGGACAATACTTTCAGTGGTTATAAGATAGTATTAAGAACAATTACAGCAGTAAATGGAAGAACTATTACCTGGAATGAAGCAGTACCTGATGATCTTACTATTAAAGGGGCCACAATATATAAAGGTGCCCTTAATGTTGTTGATCGCGAAAATACATCTTCTTCTGCCGGTTTATCAGCTGACATTGATGTTACAAAAGGCGGGTGTCCTGTAATAGCATATTATGATGCCACAAATTCAAAACTTAAGGTTGCAATTGCAAAATCATTACAACCGGATTATGCAGATGAATGGGAACGCTTTGATACAGGAATGACTTGTTCAGGTGAAGTAAATGTCAAAGTTGATGCAAATAATGGTGTTCATATTATGTACAATAACCAAGATGGTAAGATGTGTTATCTTTACATTAAATTGACAGAAACATCTGCAAACAATGTTTATTCACATAACAGGACTATAGGAAAAGAAGAAGTGGTAGATGATAATGGTTCACTTTCTTACGGTTCAATTTCTGTAATTAAGAGTGGAACTAATTATATTCCTACCATGACTTATCTTAATAAAGCTAACACTGCTAACTCTATAAAATATGCATATAGAACTGCGGCTCCTGTTACTAATGGAGAGGTTTCAAAAAATCATTCAGCTGCATGGGATTATTTGATTGTTCCTTCTGTTGGTACAGGTCATTATGCTTTACCAGAAAATCCAATTTCTATTGAATCAAACAACGACTGGACATCAGAAACAAGCAGTGTTCTTCAGCACAGGCTTGTAAACTTCTATGGCGGTGGAAAAAATGAAAAGGATACAGCTACTCCTGTAACAGTAGATTCTGTAATAGCTTATAAAACTTCAAGTGCGTTCGAAACAGCTTACTTAAAGAAAGAATAAGTTGTAACAAGTAACTCTCCCCAGTGATGGAGACCCGTAGTTGCCGGCTTGCCGGCAATGAACGGCAGCTAATGTCTGACGTAGTGTCCGGGGGGGGAGCTTAGGGATAGGAACGGTGTGCGGAGCGCAAACAAAAAAAGGGGCTGTCCATTCTTTTTGGACAGCCCCTTTTTTTGGTCGGAGCGGTAGCGGAGCCGTGGATAGCCCGACGGTTACGGAACGTAACCGAAAGCCCCTTATTAATTTCTGATTTTTGAAATGAGTTCTGCGGCCAGGGCATCTTTCTGTTTTTTGGACAGGTCGGCTTCGCGGCTTAATCCGGCAAAAGGTGCATTTGTGGCGGCAATCCAGTAACGTGCATCATCGGCCTGTTTGTCTGGAGTACGGCAGTGGGCATTTGCCGGGGCAAGTCCTGTGGCACGACTTAAAGTTTCCTGCATTTTGTCTGTGGTAAGTGTGTTTATAAGAAGGTTAATATTCTTGTTGTTTTTTAATGGCACTGCACAAACTACAGGAGCTGTAAATGTTCTTGAGGCTGATGTATGTTCAGATGGTACATAAATTGAAGAAAATCGTGATGCAACGCCGGTTTCCATCTGTCTGTGCTGTTCCAGGGACATCATTGTTGTTACCGAAAGATTTGATTTAAGGAACACATTTACATCATTTTGTGAAAGTGAGAAGACATCGTTTGTAAGAAGTTTGTTTTCCCTTAACTGCTTGAGATAATTAACACCGGAGTATAGGCTTCCGTTATAACTTCCAGCCAGTTTATCTGCAAGTTCAATGGCATTGAATTTTTTATCTGCAGATTTTTTGATTTCTTCTGCGGCTTTTTTATAGGATTCTGGGCCATCCAGTGCTTCTGTCAGTGCACCAAGAATATCAAGAAACAGTCCGCTGTCTTTGCCTGCAAAAACTACTGGATATGTATAGTCTGCTTTTTTTGCATTATTGAATTTTACTATGTCATCCATAGTTTTAATTCCGTTAATTTTTGTTGATTTGAATGCTGCTGTGTGAATATCGAATTCCAGGTTGCTGCAAAGTACAGGAACTGCCTTAACCTTTTTGCTTGACTTGTTATACACAGCTGTCTGCCTCATTGTAGATGTCATTTCCTGTAGCAATTCTGATGACACTGCGGCTTTAGAAGAGGCGTGTTTTACGGCAACATTTACAGGAGCACCTGAGAGTGTAAAGATAATAGAAGGATTTTGATTTTTTATCTGTTTTTCCAGAGTTTCACGAGAATCATATTCAACGAACTTGTGTTTGATGTTTTTTGATTGAAGTTCATCAGTGAGAACCTGTTGAAGTTTTGCGGTTGTGTTTTTTTCCATTCCGTAAAAAGCAATTACCGGTGGGTTGATGTAGCTTTTTACAGAAAGTCCTGCCCAAACCAGAAATAATATTCCTATTACAGTGCTGACGATTATTTTGCTGCGTTTTGTAAGGTATTTTTCCTTTAAGCTGAGCAATGCGGTTTTAAGAGATGATTTGTTTGTTGTCTTTTTCATATTCTTATTATCGGAAGAAAAGGCAGATATTTAAAAAATATGGTAAAAAAATATCAAAAAAGTCGAATTTTATGGTTCATTGGTTGAAATTTATGGACTTATATAAAATATGAGTTAAAATTTCGGCAGGTTTACCCTTTAATAAATAACAAAATTTAAGTTTTTTTATTGTTGAGCCGATATTTGAAAGTGGAAAAAACTTTGGAGGTCAGTATGAACTTTATTAAAAAACACCTTTTTACAGCAGGCTTTGCAGCAATGTCAGTGTTTCTGGCTGTTGGAATTCTATCCTGCTCAGACCATGTAGGTTTAGGTGAATCTGTAGATACAAAGTCTCCTACAATTTCGATTGAATATCCTCCTGTAGCTTCAATCATCCGGGATAAGTTTGTTCTTGCCGGAAAATGGAATGATGATAAAGGACTTAAAGAAATTCAGGTTACGGTTCTTAATACAAAAGACGGCTACAAACCTAAATCGGGTCATACTAATCCAGAAACATATACTGCCACAATAAAAGAAGATAAGACATGGCAGATTGAATTAAATGCAGAAGAGGAAGATGGATATCCTTTACTGGATGGTACTTACCAGATTACAGTTCAGGCTTTTGATAATGCCGGTAACGAGTCTGGTCAGACTTCCCGTGCTTTTGATATTGATAATACAGCTCCTGTATTCATTATTTCTAAACCAGGGGTAACAGTTGAGGCCGTTCAGAACGATCACATGACTTCGTCGGCTTATGGTGCCCTCTTTAAGATTGACGGTACAATCGCTGATGATCACCTTGTTGACTCTATGGAAGTAACTGTTATTGATGCTGACGGAAATGAACATTCATTTACAGAAAAGAATATTTCAACAGCCGGTGGATCAAGTGTTACTTTTGCTCACTACCTGACAGATAATCAGCTTGACAGTGCTAAAGAAGACAAAAAGGCCCTCCACAATAAGTACATGTCGATTATTGGGGACAGAAAGGGCGAAAACAAATACTCTTGTATTGTAAAACTTACTGATAACTCAAAGGTTTATATTAATCCTTCAAATGCTGACCGCAGTGCAGAGGTGATTGCAGCAGAAAGCAAAGGTAATGAAACTTCGGCTGTTTACCTTTATGATGATGTTTATACTGAACTCATGAGTGCCAACAAACTTGGACTCAGTGCAACTGATTTTAAAAATATTATTAATGGAAATGATACTGAAACAGCTGCAAATTTGATTGACGGTGTTTCAGTTTATGACTTTTTAAAGAGTAAAGAAGTTAAAACTGACGCTTCAAATCTGTCAATGACATTGAATCCGGAGGCAGGTCCTACATATCAGATTAACGGGATGGAATTTGGAGAAACTCTCCAGTCAGCGTCAGCAGGTAACCCTGCATCTGTAACAATTTCTGCCGGTCTTGATGGTACTCTTGTTAATCCGGGCCTTGTAAAAATCTGGGTCAAAGAATATTCAGGTAATCCAGCAAACAGTGTTGAATCGGACATTGAAAACCTTGTAAAAACACTTGATTCTAAAGAATACAAGAATTTTAAGTTTGTGCAGGCAAAAGTATCATTAAAGGAAGAAGGTGTTTCAAACGTTGATGGATGGGTTCTTGTACGTGACCTTGCAAAAAATGAAAAAGGGGAAACCCAGAATTCTGGATCTGTAGATACAGAAACTGTATCGGTAACACTGCCAGCAGGAATTGTTTTAAATAAATACTATGTTTTTGCTGTTACTGGTGCTGACCAGGACGGAATTCCGTTTAAACAGGACAGAATTTTCGGATTTATCGGAAACGAAGCCGGGGTTCCTCCGGTTATTAAAGTAACAGAACCTAAAAATCTTGCTATTAAAAATTCTTCTGACTCTCTCGTATTTAGCGGTTCATTATCAATTGATTCAGAATCTCTTTATGTAGAAGAATTTAGTGCAACTCTTACTGTAACAGATGAAGATGCAGGATCAGCAATCGGTTCAAATAACTATTATGTAGCTGCAATTAAAGAAGATAAAGGTATAGCAGGACATTCTTCTTCGGCTAATGATGCACTTGTATGCAATGGTGAAAAAAAAGATGGTAAATGGTCATGGACATGGACATTTACACCAAGCCTGCTGCCAAATTACCATAATGACGACGACAGAATCGTTGCTTCTGAGGGCTCAGGAAAATCTTATCTCTATACACTGGAACTTTATTCTAAATCATCTTCTGGTCATGATATTACAGCTTCGACTAACGTTCATATTGATACTAAAAAGCCGGAAGTTAATGTTACATCGGTAACTCCATCTGTAGCCGGAAGCGATTTTGATGGTTCTAATGCCGCTTATCTTAACGGGGACATTACTGTAAAAGCCGTAATCGAAGAAACAAACCTTGCAGATTCAAGTGCAACTGATTCTGAAAAGGACGGTATTACATACGATATTCGGGCTAGAAAAGCAGTTTCTGAGGCACCTGAAATGACTGCCAGCGATTCTATTCTTTCTAAGCTTGCAGGTTTTAACGGAAAACTTAATAAGGCATATTCAACATCTCTGGATATTCCTACAAAAGAAATTACAAGTCTCTTTGCCACTGAAGGAGACCTTGATCCAAAAATTGAAGTTGAAGTTGTATTCAGCGCAAAAGACAAAGCTGGAAACATTGGTACAGGTTCAACAAAAGAAGCAAATAATAAAGCAAACTTCATTATCTGGCAGAAGACTGACTATCCGAGAATCAGTCTTGGTAATGCTGATTATGAAATTACTGACAAAGAAAATATTCGTGAAGGTGCTAATCTCTTTGGTACTACAAATAACAACAAGCTCGCTGTTTCATATACTGATGATGATGCACTTGATGCTTATGTTGTAGACATTTATTCAGACGATTATGATCCTTCTGTATCACAGGAAGATAATGCTTCAAAGAAAAAGAAATCAATTTCAGGTTCATCAAATAACTCTTCGGCTTCTCAGAATGCAACACTCCCAGAAGAAGAAGGAATTTATACTGTAATTATTACATGTACTGACGAATCTGGGCTTAAGAGCAAAGCCGGTCCATTTAAGGTTGCTGTAGATTCAGGTTCACCTGTTGTTACAGTAACATCTCCTGGAGATACATGGCTTAGCAGAGAAATCGATATTGATGGTACAGTTTCAAAAACAGCTGCAACAGTTGATGCAAAATTTGTTGATAAAGACGGAAATGAGATAAATGTTGATAATGCTAAAATACATGTAATAAAGGCTGACGGCGAAAAGACATTCGGTGGTAAAATTACATATCCTCTTGGAACATCTGGCGAAAAATATGTAAAATTTATAGCTGAGGACAACTATGGTCAGAAAGCTTCTGTAATCAGACATTTCCAGATTGATGAACAGGAACCTGATATTAAGGATGCTGCTGACAGTCTGGTTTCTCTTGATGATTCTCCGTATGCTACAGTTTCTGGATATGTATATGACAACATGACAGTTGCAAAGGTATACTATCAGATTACAGACACAGCCACTGCTCCTGCATTTACAGCTGCAACAGAAAGTCAATGGAAGGAACTTGTTCTTGGTTCTCCAAAAATTTACGAAGTTGATGGTAATGAAAGAGAATATCAGGGTTATACAGCTACTGTAAATCTTAAAAATTCTCCTTATTCCCTTACTGACGATGGCATTAAATATGCGTATATTGCTGCTAAAGATAATGCAGGTAACAGAACTGTCTGCCAGACTCCGGGTATTATTACAGTAGATGCTACACTTCCTGTAATCACTCTTAAATCAGACAATGATTCAACTGAGTTCAGCGACAAAGATGAACTGCATACAAAAGCTGCGTCATATAAGATTAATGCTTATGTTACAGATACCAATGTTGATTCGCTTACTGTAAAAGATGAGTCCGGAAATGATATTGCTGTGGGTAGCACAACAAATGTTACCGGTGGAAAAAAATATGAAATAAATCTTCCACTTAACAGTAAAGAAATGACAAAGGTTCTGACTTTCAGAGCTAAAGATACAAACAACCGTGATGCAAAAGATGTTAAGGTAACTGTAATCCGTGACAATATTGCTCCTGTGGTAACAATCCATACTTATGATGCTTTCTCTGCTTCAAAATCTATTGAACTTAAGGGTACAGTTACAGATGAACATTTCTCAAATTCTGCTGAATATCTTAAGGTTTATCTGATTCCTTCTGATCCTTTAAAAGTAAAAACCGGTTCTGTGGTATTTGAAAAAAATGAAGTAGCTCATTCATACAACTGGACTGCAAACTTTACCGGTCTGGAAGACATCAGTTATCAGATTGCTATTGTAGCAAAAGATACATTCGGAAATTACTCTGCATACTCAACAGACAATACTTACGTTGCAAAAGACGGTGATGGTAATGATCTCGTTACAAATTCTCTGACAGGAGCAGGTGTTTCTGTAGACTCTGAAGCTCCTGTTTCTACTATTACTCTTACTACTGCTAAAAAAGTACTTAACAAGGCAAGAGAAGCCGTACCAGGTCCAAGTCCTTATGCACTGGCATTTGGAGGTTCTTATTATACAAATGACAATGCACCTGTTCTTGGTGGCGTAATTACAGAAACAAACCTTGTAACTGACGGGGACAAGCCTGTTCTTAGAGTTTCGATTGATGGTGGACCAGTAAAAGATGTTGAATTTACAAGCGGCGGAATTTCTGCTGGATCATGGACTTATGTTCCAAATGCTGCTGAAGGAACAAATGCCGACACCTCTTATGAATATACTCTTAAATTAAAAGACAATGCAGGAAACTCATTTGAAAAATCATTTACAGTAATTATTGATACTAATAAGCCTCAGCTTACATTTACTTCTCCGGCAGAAGGCGAAAGCTTTGAATCTGCTCCATCGGCAAAGATTAACTTCTCTGATGACGGAGTTGGTATTAAAGATGTGAGTGTTAAGGTTTATAACATAACAGAGGGTAATACAGAAGTAAATTCTGCAAATTACACATTTACTAAGGGTAGTGCAACAGGTCAGTTAAAGTTTAAGGACAGCTACACTACTGAAGGTACTTTCAAAATTGAAGTTAGTGCTAAAGACTATCTTGATTTCCAGTCTGATGAAACAGATGATACAGTAAGAACAATTTATCTTGATACTGCAAAACCTGTATTAAAAGAAGACTCTGTTGGTAACAGTGGGCTTACAACAAAGGATTCATTTACTCTTTCTGGAACAATTACTGATACAAACGCTCTTTATAACAATGGCAGTGCAGATTCTGATGGAAAAACTCCTGTAACTGTTACTGTAACAAAGGATGGCGATTCTGACATTGTAATAAACGTTCCTGTTACTATGAGCACTGTTTCCGGAAAGGAACATAAAGAAGGTACCTGGACATACACTTTTGTAACTGGAAGTGCAGAAGCTGCAGCTGGCCAGACAAAGCTCAGCGATGGTATTTACACATTTGCTATTGTTGGTACAGATGTGGCAAACAAAACTGTTCAGATGTCAAGAAGCGTTATAGTTGATACAGAAAAACCTTCTATTACATACACTCCAGCATTTGATGGTGCAAAGCCTTTCGTAACAACAACTCACAATGGCGGATGGTTTAAATCTAACAGTCTTAATTTTGAAGGAACTGCTTCAGATACTGACAATGGAACAGGTATTAACACTGTTGAATACAGTTATTCTACAAAAAATGCAGATTCATCTATAACATGGTCTGAATATACAGCATTTGCTGGAACAGGAACATGGAAAGGAAACGTTGAAAATCTTGTTTCAGGGGAATCACAGGTTAGAATCAGGGCAAAAGATAATGCTGGTAACTATTCTGATGTCGAGACTCTTGGTCCATGGAATATTGATACAACAGTTCCTGAGTTTAAAGACAATTCTTTAAAAGTAGGATTTGCAGCAGATTCTGTTGTACTTTCTTCTACATTCCTGGCAAATGGTACAAAAGATATTTATCTTGAATTTATTGTAAGCGATGCCGGTGGTTCCGGAGTAGCAGATGTTTATATTCGTCCAAAAGATGGATCAGCTCCAACAGCTGATGACAAAGTTACTACTGAAACAATTACAGATGAAGGTGAAGATAAAGGAAAGACTAAGTGTACGTTTAAAATGATTCATGAAAACGTACGCGGATCTGGTGCTGTATTTGCCCGTATTTACGATAATGCAGGTAATTATGCAGATGCAAGTTTGTTCTCTATTAATTTTGATAATGAAGGACCAGCTATTGTCCTTAACAAACCGGTTGATGCAGATTCATCTACTGATGTCGTTGAAGTAAACGGAAAAATCGCTTTAAGCGGTACAGGTACAGATAACAACACTCTGGCTTCAATTGACGAGATCCAGTATTCGACAAATGGTACAACATGGACAGCACTGGAAGGTGTAACAATTACTGGAAGCTATAGTTTTAATGTAGCTGGAGTGGATACAACAGTCCTTTCTGACAATACAGAATACTTCCTCCGTGCAAAAGGTACTGATGACGCCGGTAATGAAGGATATTCAACTCCATTTATAGTTAAGGTTGATCAGAATACAGACAGACCTGTTGTTAAGTTCAACGAAATTGTTGGAGCTTCAGGATCTCTGAGAAAATATACATCTATTATTACTGGTTCAGTTTCTGATGATGACAGTGTAAGTGAATTTAAAGTTTATGCTTCAAGAAGTGCTCTTACAGCCGGTCAATTAAGTTCAATCGATTGGGATTCATTTAATCAGTCTGCTTACGGTAAACTTGGCTGGAAAGCAGGTGAAGCTTCATTTACTTTTGAACCGACAGATCAGAATGATGGTGAAATCTTTATTTACTTCTACCTGAAGGATTCTGAGGGCGGAACATTTATTACTGGAGCATCTGATACTCATAAGCAGCCTTATGTTGACTACAAGGATGACAAAGATGCTGAAAATAAAGAAATAGGTAAACTGAACAACAACACTGCAATTTCTTACAAGATTGACTCAAATCCTCCAACATTTGAAAAACGATACTACTTTGCAGGAACAAGTGCAGAGGTAGCAGCAAAGACAAATGACAAGATTACAACAGAAATTCCAAGTTCAATTACTATAGGTGGTACAAAACAGCCTGTCGTTAAATTTGTAATTGAAGGTAAAGATGAAATTGGTCTTGGAGACATGACAGGAAGTCTGTCTCTCGTTGACGTTGCTCGTGCAGCTCCAATTCCTGTAGTATTTACACGTGTTACAGGTACAAACACATACACAGGTACTATTGATGTCAGTGAAATGGAGTCAGGAACATATTCTCTCGTAATCTCATTGAAGGATATTTCTGACCTCCCTGCTACAACAACAATAACTGTAAACGTAGATAACAAAGCTCCGTCTGTAGAAGTCAGATCTCCTCTTAAAACAACTCTCCTTACAGGTGATGTTACAGTAAGCGGTCAGCTGACAGATACATATTCTGAAATTACTAAGGTTAAGTATCTTGTAATGACAGATACCTATAAAAAAGACAGTGTAACTTATACTGATTCAAAACTTCGTCAGATTATGAACGAAGATATAGACCAGTATAACAGAGGAACTGAATATCTCTTTGAATTCCCATTTGATGGTGATACTTATGAAGTTGACGGTGAAAAACTGGTAAATCCAAAGCTTCCTGCAACTGCAAAAGAGCTGGAAAATTACAAAGAATTTACAGATGACGGACAGATTTATAATCTTCCTGTTTATATTCTGGCAGAAGACAAACTTGGAAACTGGATTATTTACAAGGACTTCTATATTCACTACAACCCATACAGTGACCGTCCTACAACAGAAATCCTTTATCCGGATCCTGCAAACAATACTCCAGACAAACAAAACCTGCTTTCTGGACAGATTCGTCTTAGTGGTTCTGCGGTAGATAACGTTTCTGTTAATTCTGTTTACTTCCAGATTCGTCCTGACACAGATGAATATAATTCTGCAAACGCAGATGATTTGTGGGGTACAAACGCAAAAACTTGGGCTCAGCATGTATTTGGCACAGAAGCCATTAAAGTCCAGAACGATATTAATACAGGTGCCAACTTTGATGCAGACGACAAATTCTGGGGAATTAAGGCTTCTGGAAGTGCCAGCTGGTACTCTAACCTTAATACAGGCTACAACCTGCAGATTACAGAGAGTGGTTATTCAACTCAAATCGGTTCAACAGGAACCTACAAAATTGCTGTTCGTGCTGTAGCCCTTGATAATAACGATACACTTGGTAACTGGAGTGTTCCTGTATCATTTACAATTGACCCTAATGCACCAAGTATTGGTTCTGCATACTTCCCGCAGGTAGAAAAGAAAGATACTGCTGCCGGAATATCGGCTGATACACGCCTTGTACAAGGGGATCTTTATCTTAAAGACCAGTGGTATCTTGTAACTTCAGTTGAACACACAAACGGTATTTCCGAAATCAGTTATACTCTTTCTACAATTGATGGTAGCGGTGTTTCTTCTTCAACCCCGGAAGTTAAGATTGTATCGAATGGTTCTGAAGTTTCTGGAACAGCATTTAAGGCAGTTCAAAAATACTGGAAGACTGTAAACGGCGAAAAGGTAGAATGTAGCAGTACAGATCCTGCAAAGGAAACCAGCGGATATCTCATTACTGTTCCATTGAACACATCTACAGGTTCTGGTACACGAACCATTAAGATTGATGCAAAGGATGCTACAGGTGACAAGAAAGCAGGTTCAGCAACTTATTCATTCAAATATGATAACGAAGCTCCTGTAATCAGTAACCTGACACAGAATTCTACTTCATTTACAAGTGGAGTAGGACTTACAAACAGCAACAACCAGCTTACTCTTGGTGCAACTGTTGAAGACTCGGTATCAGGGTTCAGTAAGGCTCTGTTCTACTTCTATCGTGAAAGTGAAGCAGAGGGTAGCAAACATACCCGTCGTATTTACGATCCGTTTATTGGTGAATACACAGGTGATGATCCTGCAGCAAACCCTGCCCGTATTGATGTTACAGACGCATCTGGAAACCTTAAGACTGGAATTACAAAAGAAGAGCTTGGTGTTGCTGGACATACAGCTCCACTTTATGGTGTTACAAAGACAGTTACAAAAACTGCAAACGTAGACAACTCTCTCTCATTTACTGGTGATGACATACATGTCCGCACAGGTGGAATTGTTAAAGTTGGTGATTCATACCGCGTAATTAAGTCTAAGACTGTAAGCGGTGAAACAGTAACAGTAACATTCGCTCCAGACTGTAAGACTAACTTTACATCTGCATTCTTCCCTTATGCTCAGGTTGTAGACAATACAAGCACAGAAAAGGTAAGAAGCTTTACAAATACAGGTGTAACATTTGCAAACAACAGCGATGATGGTGACGGTATGCCGGAAAGTATTTCCGGTATGACAAACTCAAGAACATGGGAAGCTTCTATTCATGGTAACTGGATTCCTGACGGTGCCGTTACATTTGTAATGTTTGCATTTGATGCTTCAGAAAATGTTGCAGCCACTACTCAGGATGCAATCATGGCAAACAACAGACCTCGTATTTCTAAGATCCACCTTGGTACTGATCTGGATGGAAATGATTCATTCTCTGACTTTGAATTTGAAACATATAACCTGCTTGGTGTACAGGGAGCTTCTCAGGAAGTATTTGATCTGACAACAGCCGGATTTAAAACAATGAACGGCACAGTTGCAGTTGAATCTACAAGAAGTGCATTCAAGATTAAGGATAAGCTTGCCGTAGTACCGGAATTTGTTGGTGGTAACGGACAGATTTATCTTGTTTTCAATAACAATGATACTACAACTAGTCCAAATGCTGACGGTGAAACAGTTGATTCTCATCAGACTGGAACAATAGCTGCGGGCTTACGTACTGCCGGTACAATCAGCGGTACAAAAATTGCAGGTCGTCTTTATACTATCAGCTCAGGTGATGTAGGTGCTGATACAGCTGATAATGCAACCCGTGCAATGTCATTTACATTCTGGGATTCAACAGACGAAATGACTGCCGGTACAGATTCTCAGTGGGCATTCCTCCGTGTTAAGGATATGAATGTAAAACAGAGCGACTCTGTTAGACCAAAGGCTGTAATTGATCCGTTCTTCTGGAATGGAATTAATGATAACTCAATTTATGGTTCTTCTACTGCAGAAACCATTGCAGATCTTAAGGGGCATATTGAACTGGAAGATGACTGGGCTGCTGTACCAGCTGCAGTAAAAGCACCTCTTGTAGCAAATCTTAAGGATGGCGATCCAAAGGTATCTGGAAAAATCAGTATCGTAGGTTCAGCATACGATGACTTCCGTATTACAGAACTGTATGCAGTAATTGATGGATTTACATTCAAGAATGCTGCAAATACAAGCGGCATTGCGACAACTACTGTAGCTACAACTGAAAATGGAAATTCAGTTTCTCGTACAATGGTTAAACTTGCTGAGTATGCAAACGGAACATGGACACCTGTTGCAGGAGGAATGGATGCTTACGGCTGGAACTTTACAGTAACAGACGGCGGACTTGATCAGACTGGACACCGTGTAACATGGCAGCTTGACTGGGATACAAGTAAGATTTCTGGTATTGCCGGGCTTAACAAAGTTATTGGTATTGCAGCAAAAGATAAAGGCGGAAACTTTAGCTTTAAGGCAGCTTCTACTGCAACAGTAACAGTTGATGGAATTGATGTTCTTGATACAAGTGAAGCTGTATACAACAAAGCTGAATATCAGGTAGATGTTGTACCGTATGTAACAGACGTTAAGACAGCTCTTTCTGCAAGAAAAGAAAACAACTGGTCTGTATACGGAAGGTCTGCTCTTGGAAGTTACATACTTAGTGATGCTGAAACAATTAAGATTTTCGGATTTAACCTTTACGATGGCTCAACAAATCCTGTTATTACAAATATGACATTGGTAGGTAACAGGGGAACAGCTTCTACTACCGCTGTTAAGGCTGTAACAAAGGATACAGATGCAATAATTACAACTGATGCTACCCATGGAGACTATATTATTGCTACAGTTGGTAATGGTCATACATCAACAGATCTTGCATTAACTGTAAGTGGTGTACCAATTATCAACAATTACAACAATAATAATGCTACGGGTACTTCAGGGGTAACTATAACAGAAACAGCAACTTACACATATGAAAACCTCAGAAAGAACGCTTATAACCGTCGTCCAAATAACGACAGTAATAACCGTTTGACAGATGATGTTAAGCTTGCTGTATGGCATTTTAATTCCAATGCAGCTGAAGTAAGAGATGCCGGTTTGTTAAAAGAACCTGTAATGAAGATTAACCCTATAAATAAGATTGTAGGATTCAGTTTTGTTAATGGTCCTATGGACTCTTCTATGGCTAACGGTATGCAAAATTCTTACCAGCACTGGCAGAGTAACTATGCGGCATATCGAAACAGTATGTTCTGTTATGATGATAACGGTGACTCACATGGTCTTATGACAGGTATCGATACTAACGTAGATCAGGGTGGTCGCTTCTCTTATTATACAAGCCGATGGGGACCTAGTGGTACTAATGGAACAGGTGGTAACTATGACGGTGTTAATGCTATTCGTCTGGAATCTATTGCTGCGCCAAAGATTGGTACAACTACACCATATGTAATTATGGAAGACAGATTCCATTCTGTTAGCATGGCTGTGTCTACTCATTACAGTATTCCAACTGTGTATATTGCATACTACGAAGATATCAATAAGCAGATTCGCTTTAGATATGGTACACAGAATGATGTTGGAGCTACAAAAATTGCAGGAACTGTAACTGGAACTACATTCGGTACAAGTAATAATACAAGACTCGAAAATCAGAAGGTTTTATTACTTGATTCAAATTCTAAGGTAATCGGTTCTGCATACTTTGGTGCTCGCGGTGGTACAAATGGTAACAGACAATATGAAATGACAAACGTTTCATATAATGGAACAGTAGCTTATGCAGCAAGTATTGCAAAGAATAATTTTGGTCAGTTTGAGGATAACGTTAATGCTGATGGTGGAACAACTGGTGGTTCAGCAGGTTTCGAAGCCCATACAAGAAACTACAGTGTTCTTGCCAGTGATACAACATCGATAAAATCTGGTGAATATGTTGATATTGCAGTTATTCCAGGGGCATCTACTGCACAGGATGTTGTTGTTGCCACATGGTATGATAATGCTACTAGCAAATGGATGTATGCATATAAGAAAAACCCATGTACAGACAACGATATAAGTGCTACTCATGGTGATGGTTACTGGTCAAATCCTGTAGCTCTTGCTGAAGAAGCAGGTGAATACTGTAAGATTGTTGCTGACAAGGATGGTGGTGTACATATGGCATGTTACAGCGGTAACTCGTCTATTTACTATGTATACCTGGCACCTGATCAGGTACAGGCTGCTTCACCTTCATTTACTGTAGTAACAGTAGATTCTTATGGTGTAACTGGTGAGTATCTGTCTATTGATGTAGCAAAATCTGCAAAAGGCAATAATATTCCGTACATCGGTTCTTACATGACTTCTACAAAGAAACCTCGTTACGCATATCTTGTAGAAAAGAATGACACCGTTGATTACACAACAGGTGGTGTAACAACTCTTGGTGACTTTACAGGAAACTGGGAAGTAATGCTTCTTCCTGTAACAAGCTTTGTTACAGCAGACAATGTAAATGTTGCTGTATGGAAAGATGCAAATGGTGTTATTACAAATTCATCGCCAACTGCAAGTGCTCCAAATGCCACAAATGGTGGAACAACAAGTGGTGTTGTCCATGGTAATGGTACTCAAAACGCCATTCTTGGATATGCAACAAAGGTGGGAACTAACGGACATATTGAAACTGCTCAGTTGAAGTAATTTTCTTCTGAACAGATGCGCTAATCCCCCGTTAGCGCTGGTAGGGGCGCCGCAGGCGTTGCGAAGCAATGGAGCGAAAGCGGAACCCCGGACATAGCGACCCGTTGTCAGCGGCAACGGGTAACGGCAAAAAGTAAAAAATCAATTTTTAGAATCCCGTGGTCGGTAAACGCTGGCTGCGGGATTTTTTTTTGTGGACGGTGAGGGTTTTGTGGAGTATATTTTATGGGAAAGAGTTGATGCCGTTAGTGCGGTGTTTATATGGAGGTAAGTATTATGTCGGTAGAAATTATTGAAAATAAGTTAAAGTTGTTATCTGATGCATATTTAATAATGGTTAATGAATATATTGAAAAATTATTAGAACAGGAGAATCAAGCAAAGAAAATATCAGCGAAGGGAATTGCTGCCAAATATGCAGATGAAAACTTAAGAGCTATTGAAGCTAAGGCGAGAGAGGAAGCATTTTCAAGAAAATAATGATTAATGGAAAAGTTTTAATTGATGCAAATGTAATTCTCAGGTATATGCTGAGTGATATTAAAGAGCAGGCTGATCAGGCAGAAATTGTAATAAGAAATGGAGCTTATACTACTCCAGAAGTTTTAGCAGAAGTAATTTATGTATTAAGAAAAGTATACAAAATCGAAAAAAAAGAAGTTTGTGACTTTGTTGCTATATTCTTGAATGAGATTGATATAGAAAATAAAGCTTGTATGTACGAGGCGTTGAACATTCATGCTGAACGAGCTTTGGATTTTGTTGATTGTTTGCTGATTGCTTACAATAATTTATTAAAAGTCAAAGTTTTTTCTTTTGATGAAAAGCTGATGAATGCCTTGAGTTAATTTTTATAAATGATAATCCTGCAACCGGTAAACGCTGGCTGCGGGATTTTTTTTTGGTCATGTGGTTTCTGCAAGACAAATGATTTAAAATGTCTTAAAATTAGAGTGTATATTTTATTTGTAAAGGGAGATTTTTTATGAAAAAATCTTTTGTTGCAGCTGTAGCAGCGGCTTTGATTTTTGGTTTTTCTGGATGTGGTTCTACTTCTGGGGCGGGGGTTTCCCGCATTTCTGCCGATACTCAGACTGATCTTTCCGGTTACTGGAACGATACTGATGTTCGTATTGCTGCTGAAAACCTTATTGACCAGTGTGTAAATGCAAAAGCTATTTCAGCCTTTTCTTACGGTAAGCACAGGGATCCTGTTGTAATTCTTGGTACTTTCCGCAATCAGAGTGATGAACACATTGATACTACAATTCTTTCCAAGAAGTTTGAAATTGCACTTATTAACAGCGGAAAAGTTGGTTTTGTTGCTTCCAGCACAGAAAGGGGCGAAATACGTCAGGAACGCAATGAACAGCAGCAGTTTGCTTCTGAAGCCACTGCTAAAAGCCTTGGAAATGAAACTGGTGCGGATTTTATGCTGATTGGCTCTGTAAAAACTATTGTTGATTCCAATGGCAGTCAGACTACACGTACCTACTTTGTAAATGCTGAACTTATTGATATTGAAACAAACAGAAAACTTTGGGCTGGTGAAGACAGTTCAATTAAAAAACTGATTAAATCTCCTTCTGGCAATTACAGATACTAACCTTAATTGATGAAAAACAGATTTCTTTGCACCGCAGTTTTGATTGTTCTCGGAATGATGGGTTTTGCTTCCGGCAAAAAGGACCTGGTGTCTTTTGCTGAGCTTGAAAAAAAATATCCTTCTTCGGAATATTTTATGGCTGTGGGGCAGGGTGCAAGTCTGGCTAATGCTCAAAGTTCCGCAAAGTTAAGTTTATGTCAGAGCCTTGGGGAAAGCCTGTCTGGAAACCAGAATACTTCTCAGTTCGAAAACTCAGCGGGCGATAAAGAAAGTTCGCTTTCTGTTTCTGTAATGGAAACTGTTGTTTTTGAAAATGTATGGGGAATTCAATTAAAGGAACACTGGCAGCCTGATTCTTCTAAAAGCCTGTGGTATTCTGTGGCTGTGCTTAATAAAAAAGAGGCCGGTCAGTACTATGCACGGCTTATTTCTGACGAGGACAGTAAAATACAGAAGCTGGTTTCTGCTGCAGAAAAGAATATGCCTTCCTTTGAGAGTCTGTCTTTTATGGATCAGGCAGTGAGGGCTGCAGAGGAAAATCAGTACAACTTAAACATTCTTAAAGCAATAAACTTAAATCAGGCCAGAGTAGTTTTTTTAAGCTATGAGAGCCTCCAGAACATTTATCTGCAGCAGAAAAAAATGGCTTCAGAGCTTAAAGTAAATATTATTGTGGATAACGATAGAAATGATCAGGTTCTTGGAGCCTTTACTTCTGCTCTTGCCGAAAAAGGTGTTGCTGTTTACAGGGGGCAGGGGCAGTTTATAATTAAAGCCAATGTTTCGATGGAGCCTGTAAATCAGAAAATTCAGGATGGAACTGTTGCAGTGAGGTTCCTTGTGACCGGTTCTGTAACTGACCTTGCTTCCGGGAATGTGGTTAAATCCATTAATTACAGCGGGAGGGAAGGACACATCACCGTTGAGCAGGCTGAAGCCCGTTGTTTCCGCCGCATTGCATCTTTAATTCAGGACGACTTTTAATATTTTTCTAAAAACTGATTTTTATATGCCGATATTTTAGATATGCGCGCATATTCATTTTTAATCGGTTCATTTTTTCTTTTAACATCCTGTGTTGCTTCGGCACAGTCTTCTAAACCAATTTACAAACTCCCGGAACTGGAAACTTCCGTGGAAACAGCAAAGGCAGGTGGCGTTATTGCCGGTGCCAACAGTGGTCTTTACAGACTTTCTGCTTCTAAAACTGCAATTCCTTTGTGGACGGAAGGTAAGGTTTCAAAAATAATTCATACTAATGTGCCTGTTAAAGATGAAAACGGTATTTCTACCGGACAGACTTCTGAGCGATGGTATTTCCTTACAAGTAAAGGAATTCTTACTTCCACTGATTTAAGCACTTTTGAATATCGTAATAATGGTCTGCCTTTCCTTAAGATCAAAGAAGTAAATGCCGGAGAAATTTCTTTTTCTGATAGACCGGCACAATTAAAGGATCTGGAAGTGCATCCGGAAAATCCGCTGATTCTTATTACTGCAACTAAAGACAAGGTTTTTATTACATACGATGGTGGTTTAAGCTGGTCTTCCCTGGGGTCCATGAGTAATTCAACATCAGGTATTAAGGCCGTTGCTGTAGCTACAATTCAGGGACGACTTATTGCATTTATGGCACATCCTATTTTTGGTTTTTCTTACATTGTTCCAGAAGCAAAAAAACCGGCATGGAATGACTGTAACGGTGGTTTTGAAAATATGCGTACTCAGACATATCCTGATGAAATTGCTGATATTCACACTGTTGCCGTAAGAAATCCTGACGGAACAACTGATACTGAAGTGTATGTAAGTCAGACCTTTCTTCCAAGAATATATAAGTTTGACTGGGCTACAAAGAGAGGGGTTCTTCTTTACAGTGGAAAAGAACCTGCTGACACTATTGACGGACTTTTTTGGGATGGAAAGGAACTTCTTTATACACGCCCGGGAGAAATTGCATCATTTGATCCTGTAACATCAAATCTTGGGTCTGTGCCTCATTCGTATTACACATGGAAAAACACCTTCAGTGCACTGGCTCCTTCTGACACTTTATATTCTGCCTGGATTCCTGATGAAAAAAATCTTTCTACAGGTCTTTCGCTAAGTGAACTGTGGCTTTTAAAGCCTGACCTCTGTACAAATGCATACGCTTCTAAAGCTGTTGGGCGAAAGTCAATTTACTGTCCTGCAAATCATGTAACAACTCAGGCAGGAATTGATAAATACAAGAAAATCATTCTGGATAATAAACTGGACAGCCTTGTAATCGATATGAAGGATGATTACGGCCTTCTGCGCTACGACGCCAAGGATCCCCTTGTTGTTGAAAAGGGTTACATCTCAAAATATCACATTAACCTGGAACACTTTGTTCAGGAAATGAAAAAAGATAACATTTATCTTGTGGCGAGAATCGTAGTTTTTAAAGATAAGCATTTAAGTCAGTACGGTGGTGGAAAATATGCTATCTGGGATAGAGTAAACAACAAGGCCTGGATGGGTACAAAAACTGAAAAATATACAGATCCTGACACTGGTGAAGTTACTACTAAAACAGGTTATTACGATGAAAACTGGGTAGATCCATATTCTCCTGATGTGTGGGAATATAATGTCCGCATTGCAAAGGAGCTTATTGCGGGGGGATTTGATGAAATTCAGTTTGACTATATACGGTTTCCTACTGATGGTCTAAATATGGGAAATGCCACTTTCCGCTTTAAGGATAAAGGCATGGACAAGGAAAGCTGTCTTCTGTCTTATCTTTCTTATGCCCGTAAGCATATTGATGCTCCAATCGGAATTGATATTTACGGTGCAAACGGATGGTATCGCTCTGGAACAAGAACTGGTCAGGATGTAGAACAGCTGTCTGAATATGTAGATATTATCTGTCCAATGTTTTATCCAAGCCATTTTGAACAGAACTTCCTGGAATATGCCCCTGTTTCTGAACGTCCATACCGCATTTATTATTATGGAACTTACCGTAATACTGTAATCGGACGAAACAGAATCATTATCCGGCCATGGGTTCAGGCTTTTTATCTTGGTGTAAGATATGACAGGCAGTGGTACAACACAAATTATGTTCAGCAGCAGGTTTTTGGTGTAAGAGACAGTGTAAATCGTGGATATATGTACTGGAACAACATTGGCCGCTACGATGATATTTCTCCTGATGTGGGTAACACCCCATACAATGGTCCAGCTTACGAAGCCGGTAAAGATTACAGAAAACCTGCTCTGGGAAGCGGGAATCTTATGTATCCGGAATCTGTGCAGAATCATCACGAAATGGCAGAAGAAAATTTGTCGGCTCTTGATTCTGTAAAAAAAGACGGAATGGAAAAAGAAGACAAAAAGAAGAAAAATTCATCGGGATTTCCGTCAATTTCCGAAATAAGAAAATTGTGGCAGGCATACGAATATGACAAACACGAAATATAATCCTGATGAGCCGATTGCAGCCATTGCTACAGCACTTGCTCCTGGAGCACTGGGGATTGTAAGAGCCAGCGGAAAAGATTCAATTTCTCTTCTTGGAAAAGTTTTTTCACGACCAAAAGCACTGGCAGAAGCTCCCGGCAACAGTATTGTGTATGGATGGATTGTTAATCAGGGAGAAAAAGTTGACGAAGTTCTTGTGTCTGTTTTTAAAGGTCCTAAAAGCTTTACTGGTGAAGATATGTGCGAAATCAGCTGTCATGGTGGAGTTTCTGTTGTAACTGCTGTTTATGAGACACTTCTAAAAGCAGGCTTCCGTCCGGCTGAGAAAGGGGAGTTTACTTTCCGGTCTTATATAAATGGAAAATCCGATTTAACTAAAGCTGAAGCTGTAAGGGAGATTATTGATTCAAAAACTGATGCCAGCCGAGCCCATGCTGCAGGCCGCCTTTCTGGTTCTCTGTTTGCAGAAATTGATTCTATCAAAACACTGGTAACTGATACACTTGCTGCAATTGAAGTTGATATTGAATATCCTGAGGATGAAGAAACTATTGCGGACAGTTTTGACCCGAAGGACCTGGAAATGGCAAGAGACAGACTTAAGGAGCTTGCTTCTTCGTGGAAAAGCGAAAAACTTTATCAGGATGGGGCAAAAATTGTTCTTGCAGGCCGTACCAATGCAGGAAAGTCTTCGCTTTTTAATGCACTTTTAAAAGAAGATCGGTCAATTGTAAGTGATATTGAAGGTACTACAAGAGACTGGATTGAAAGCTGGGTAAGTTTTGACGGTATTCCTGCCAGACTTTTTGATACAGCCGGACTTCGGGAAACGGAGGATGTAATTGAGGCTAAAGGTGTAGAGCTTACAAAGGATCTTGCTTCCGGGGCTGACCTTGTGCTTTATCTTATTGATGCTTCCTCTGGAATTAAAGATGAAGACAGAATGTTTCTGTCTGGCAATAAAGACATTCCCTATATTGTAGTTCTCAATAAAAGTGATATAACAGCGGCTGCAGATCTAAAATCAATAAAAGACGAGTTGTCCTGTATTGTTCCTGTAGTTGATGAAATTTCGGCTAAAAAGGGAACTGGTGTAGGTGAACTTACAAACGATGTAAAAAAGCTCATTCTTGGTAACAGCCAGTCTAGAAGTGAATCTGCAGGACTTGGGTCTCAGCGTCAGAAAGAAGCTGTGGGCGAAGCCCTGGAAAGAATAACTCATGGTCTTGAAATTGCAGCAGACGGAAGTTTTGGCCTTGATGCAGTGGTTCAGGATCTGGAAGACTGCCTGGACAGTCTGGGTGAAATTACAGGGGAAGTAACTCCTGATGATGTGCTTGGTTCAATTTTCAGCCACTTTTGTGTTGGTAAATAATATTTCATTAGAAAACAGGAGGTATACTCCCAAAAGTACTGAATAAGGAATAATATATTCCAGATGACCAGATTACTTTTACCGGTAAAAATTATAGCTGTTGTTTCAATTTTCTTGCTTGGAATTCCTGTCTTTGCTGCAGATTCCCTTGAAGAAGGTTTTGAACTTGTTGATCAGGCTTTTAACGAAAAATCACCTGACAAACTGTCTATTGTACTGGAAAAATTTAACAAAAATTCAGAATATGGCCGTCTGGAAGAATTTGCCCTTAAAAAAATCAGACAGTTGATTATTGATGATGATCTTGATCTGGCTCTTAAGGCTTCCATGGCAGTAATCAATAATAATCTGCAGAATTTTGAGGCTGTTGATCTGTATTCTTCCATCGATAATGCAATTCAGAGCGAGCAGGTTTCCAGAAACAGGAGACGGTTTGCCACAGCCTGGACTCAGTAGCTGACAAAGAGAGTTAGCGTTAATGAAAATCAAAAAAAGTCTTTTAAGCATATTATTCATGTCAGTTCTGGCATCTGCCCTATTTGCCGGAGGAGCTGATGTTTCTATTCTTACAAAAAAATATCTTGATTTGTCAGCGGCTCAGCTGGAAGAAAATCTTGTTTCAGATGCCTATAATTCAGTGAATTCTGCCCTTAAACTTAATGAAACAAAGGGTATTCCTGCCAACGTAAGTCTTATTTCAAGTCAGGTTTATCTGAAGCGGCTGGAAGAAATTCAGGAAAAAAAAGATTATGTTTCTCTTAATGATGTAATAGTCAATCTGGAAAAATATCCTCAGATTAAAGACAGTGCCATCAGTAAAAAACTTATGGACATTGAACTTCAGCAGCGGATGGACCAGGAAAAAGAAGGACGACGTACGGGTAATGTAATTTTGATAGCAGTATTCTCCGTATGTGCAGTTCTTATTCTGGTGGTTGTTGTAGCCTTCTGGGGATTCTTTTCGCAGTCCAGAGCAAATGCCAGACAGGTCCGTCAGTTTGAAGAAACATTAAAAATGGTTGCAGGGATTCAGCAGACAAATAATCAGATTCTTTTGGGAACAGTTTCTGATTTGCAGGGAATGTCCGCACTTCGTTTTGCAGGAAGCAGCAGCTGGGGAATTGATGCGTTACCATCACCGGAAATGAACGATGAAGAAAAAGAAGTTCTAAAGGAACTTGCAATTTCATGCGAGGATCTTGGTGCAAAAATTGATATGATTACAAACCGAAAGAATAATTCAAAGAACGTTAGTGAACTTGTTTACAAGCTGGCTCTGGCTTTGGGATGTAATCAGAATACGGCAAAGGCTTATTTTTGTGCTTCCATGGTATATGATGCGGGTTTTATGGCTATACCTGAGGAAATTCTTTCCGCGGAGTCCTTAAATGAGCAGGAAAAAGAGGTCCTTCATGATCATGTTAATAAGACTGCTGAGTTTTTTGAATTCGTTCCTGAAATGTATTTAAAGATATTTGAAGATGCTGCCCGCTTTCATCACGAAAATGAAGATGGTTCAGGATATCCTGAAGGTGTAGCCGGATCTGATATACCACAGGTGGCAAAGCTTATACACGTTGTTGAAAGCTACTGTTCTCTGGTGAGCCGTCGAAATTACAGGGAGATTATGGACAAGGAGTCTGCAGTCAATGAACTGCTTTTACATCCTGATATGTACGATGAGGTTGTAGTGCGGGCATTGGATTCCATTGTTTAATCACCTTATTTTTAGTAAAATTAAGCCGCTGTTATAAATTAACAGCGGCATTTTTTATACAAGAAGCGGTGGTTGAGCCTGTCGAAACTGCCGCTGCTTGTGGTGGGAGACCTTTATGTGCGGAATCACCGGTTATGTTGGAGTTAAAAATGCTGCTCCAGTTCTTATCAATTCACTTAAAAAACTAGAATACAGAGGCTATGATTCTGCAGGTATTGCCGTTTTAAACGATGATGAAATCCTTGTAAAAAAATGTAAGGGTGCCCTTAAATTTCTGGTTGAAAAGGTAACAGATGAGGTTGTAAAACAGTCGAAGAATGAAAAACCGGAAGTTACTGAAAACCGCTTTAAAGAACTGACAGAAAAATGCGGTAAACTTGTTCCTGGAACTGTTGGTATTGGTCATACACGATGGGCTACTCACGGTGAGCCTAGTGACATCAACTCTCATCCACATACAAATGTCAGCGGGACAATTGCAGTTGTTCACAATGGTATTATAGAAAATTATGTAAAGCTTAAGGGATGGCTTCAGAGTCAGGGCGTTGTATTTAAAAGCCAGACAGATACCGAAGTTGTAGCTCACTTTATTAATTACTTTTATGAGCTGGACGGAGATATCTTTAATGCCGTTCTTCAGGCAATTTCAAAGCTGGAAGGAAGTTACGCGTTGGGAGTAATCTGCAAGGATTATCCTGACAGACTTATTGCAGCAAGAAAAGAAAGTCCGCTCATCGTTGGTGTTGGAAAGAACGAAAACTTTATTGCCAGTGATGTTCCGGCCGTCCTTGAATACACAAGGGAAGTTCACTTTCTGGAACAGAATGAGCTTGCAGTTCTTTATGCGGATCATGTTGATCTGTTTAATGCTGAAGGTGAAAAAATTGTACGGCAACCTGTTCATGTGGATTGGGATATGTCTTCTGCTGAAAAGGGTGGATATGCACACTTTATGCTAAAAGAAATCCTTGAACAGCCAAAGGCATTGAGAGACACACTTCGTCCACGTCTTGTAATGAATGGGTCTGTTCCTTGCGACATCAAATTTGATGAAATTGAATTTGGAGATGACTGGAAAAATGCCGGCCGCATTGTAATTACAGCCTGCGGAACTTCGTATCATGCTGGTATGGTGGCAAAATATGCTTTTGAACACTTTGCCAGAATCCCTGTTACAGTTGATGTTGCCTCTGAATTTCGTTATAGAAATCCGATTCTTAAAAAGGATGATATTTTCATTATCATTACTCAGTCCGGAGAAACAGCAGATACTCTCGCTGCCATGCGTCTTGCAAAGCAGGCAGGAGCAAAGGTTATTGCAATTACAAACTGTGTTGGATCAACAGCAAGTCGTGAAGCAGACTGCGTAATTTACACCTGGGCAGGCCCTGAAATTGCCGTTGCTTCTACTAAGGCTTACACAACTCAGCTTATGTGTCTTTATCTTCTGGCATTGAAGATGGCAGAAATAAGAGGGGTAATAAATACTGCTGATTATAAAAAGGTCCTTGTTGAACTGAACAAGATTCCAGAAATGACTCAGAAAATTGTGGAAAATCAGGAAGATATCCAGAAGTTCGCAAGCCAGCAGTTTAATAAAGAAAAAATTTTTTATATAGGTCGTCTTTTTGACAGTGCATCATCTCTGGAAAGTGCCCTTAAACTAAAAGAAGTAAGCTACATGCACTGCGAAGCCTTTGCAGCCGGAGAACTTAAGCACGGACCGATTGCCCTTGTTGATAGGTCTACTCTTGTTGTAGCAATTGCTACTTCACCGGAACTCTACGAAAAAATTGCTTCTAACATTGTTGAAGTTAAGAGTCGCGGAGCTGCAACAATGGTAATTACTCAGGATACAAAAGGTTCCTTCAATGACTGTGCTGATGCCGTTATTTCTATTCCGGAAGTATCTGCAGAGCTTGCCAGCATGATTTCAATTGTTCCGGCACAGCTTTTTGCATATTACTGTTCTATATTAAAAGGCTGTAATCCTGACCAGCCACGAAACCTGGCAAAATCTGTAACAGTTGAATAATCAGTATTCTACCTGGAGGTAATGTATGACTATTATTTGTATTGGTGACAGCATCATGCAGTACAATGACTGTACTTCCTATCCGCAGACAGGCTGGGTGCAGCTGCTGGATAGATTTTTTGCACCTGGTACAAGGATTTTGAATTTTGCCCGCAACGGCAGAAGCACAAAAAGCTTTATTGATGAAGGCCGTTTTGCCAGAGTTATGGACGTTGCCTCTGAGGGAGATTTTGCCCTTATTCAGTTTGCCCACAATGATGAAAAAGCAAACGATCCTGCCCGCTACACAGACTGCGGTCCAGGCGGGGAGTTTCGGAAGAATCTTAAGTTTTTTGCAGAAGAATTCCTAAAAAAAGGTACAAAACCTGTTTTTCTTACACCTGTTACAAGACGAAAGTTTGTGTCCGATACAGAAATATCAAACTCCCACGGAGATTACCCTGCAGCAATAAAGGAAACTGCTGCTGAATTAAACATCCCTTGTATCGATTTGACATCCCTCACAATGGATTTTTTTGGAAAAGAAGGAAAGGAAATGTCCCGCCGTTTCTTCATGAACTTTGATAAAGATTTGTACGAAAACTTTCCGGAAGGAAAATCTGATGACAGTCATCTGCGACCCGACGGAGCGTATCAGGTTTGCCGGCTTTTTACTAAGGAACTGGCAGAAATAAAAAGCAGATGGCCTGAATACGGTGCTCTAGCTGACAGTCTTTCATTAAAGGGTATTTACAACGATAAAGATATAGATGATGAAATGCTGATGTGGAAGTAAATTCCTGTTCATTGACCTTTAGCTGTATTTTTTGTATACTCACAGATGTATCAGGTCATAAGCCTCTGCAACCAGGGCCATTAGCTAAGCTGGTTGTAGCGCCGGCCTTATAAGCCGGGTCTTACCGCAGTTCAAGTCTGCGATGGCCCAATAGTTACCTGGCTTGCCAGGTAACTATTTTTTTAGTATTTACAGGCGTCCAGCCCAATGGACGCTTTTTTATTTATAACTCACCTGACCTTTGTTTTACTTTAGTGGAGTTTTTCGGAGTTGTTTATGAAAATCAGAAAAGTAATTCTTGTCTTAGCGATTATATTTTTGACTGTGGCTTTAATACCTGCAGAAGCAGTTTTTAATTCTCAGGGACTTGTTTTTACTGGAACTCAGCTTTTAAGCACAGGTTCAGATAATAATTCAGCTTCTGCAAAATCCTGGTCGGAAAAGAAACATCCCTTTGTAGCACTTTCCGGAGCTATGGGCTTTAACCTGCTCCTTTCAACATGGAACCGTTATATGATAGGTTCTGCCTGGGCACAGACAGGCTGGGAACAATGGGACCACTTTTGGAAGAGAGAACTGTCATGGGACAGAGACTGGTACTGGACAAACTATTTTCTTCATCCATATCAGGGTGCCATGTATTACACAGCAAGCCGCAGTTCCAACCTTAATGCTGCAGAATCAATGGCAATTACAGTTCTTGGCTCCTATACATGGGAATATCTTTGTGAATGTAATGCCCCGTCAAAAAATGACATGGTATATACAACAATTGGCTCTTTCTGTGTAGGAGAAATGTTTTATCGCTTAAGCCTTGAAGCTGACAATATCAGCAGAATTCTTGGGGCTGCTATTTCTCCAGAACGTATGTGGACAGATTATGTCTGGCAGATAAAAAAACGCCCTTCAACAGGAAACATTCACTCCCTTTCCGTAGGTATTAACATAGGAAATCAGACTGCAGGCACAAAAGTTAACAATACACCCTCTGCAGATTATAAAGCACAGGAAATCTTTCCCGTTTACGGCGGTTTCCTTTTTGATGTTGATTACAACGATCCTTACAGTCACGATTCAAATACACCATACAGTCAGTTTACGCTTAATGTTGATGGCGAACTGGGGAAAGGTTCAGGAACTGCAGGACCTTGTGCCTATGACGATATAGATGAAATGATTTTTTACAATATCAGAATTTTTTCTGATGCCTGGCTTGTTTCCCGCACAATCAACAGCTGGGAAAGCCGTGATACAACTGCTGGTCTTGTAATGATATACGATTTTGACTGGAACTCTTATTATATGCTTTCTTCACTGGCTCCGGGACTGGCTGTTAAACAGAGAGTTCGTGGTGATAATGCTGATACAGAATGGCAGATTCAGGTTGCAGGCATTGTTCTTGGTACTACGGACTACTATTATTATCACAGAAATGTCGGCGGACAAAAGCCTGAAACTGGTACGATCAGAACATACAGCGATACAATCGGTGCAGAAACAATCTTAAAGTACAAATATGTTACAAATCTAAATTACTCTGCTTCCCTGAATTTCCGCGGTTATGCTATGTATGATTTTTATGATCAGCTTCAGGTTAAAGACAATGAAACTACCGGATGGGAATTTATAGGTATTCTTTCCGGTGCACTGGAAGCTCCTGTTTCAGAAAAAATGCGGCTTGGACTTTCTCAGGAATTGTATGGAAAAGCTACTTCATATAAATCGAAGGAAGATCTTTATCAGCTTGTAAGCAATACAAAGGTTTACGCAAGACTCCAGCTAAAGTAAATTATGGCAGGGAGGGGATTATGAAATTTATAAGCACACGAAATTCTCAAAATCAGGCTGGTTTTGAGCAGGCTGTCCTTAACTGCATGCCGGAAGACGGCGGTCTTTACGTGCCAGCTGAATCTGCAGACCTTAGACGCTGGCTTTTGTATTCCGGCGAAGATACATCGTTTTCAAATATTGCAGGTACTTTAACATCCGCCTGTATCAATGATGAGTTCTCTCCAATCATTTGTGAAACTATTGCCAGCCGTGCATTTACCTTTGAACCGGAACTGTCAAAAATCGGCGAAAGACTTTTTACGCTTAAGTTATATAACACTCCAACAGGAAGTCATAAGGACTTCGGAATCAGTTACCTTGTAAATTGTCTTGAAACGATTCATGAACTTCAAGGTGGCTTTTCTATCTTTCTGGATGCTACAATCGGTGAACTTGGTGCCAGCATGGCCCGTGCCATTCGTGGGAAAAAAACTCTTAAGGCTCTTCTTGTTTACCCCAAGGGCACGATTCGCGGGCTGGAAGATCAGGATTATGTGTGGAATGGGGGAAACATTCTTCCGGTGGAAGTGGACGGTACAGAAGCTGACTGCCACAAAATTGTCCGCACAATTTTTGCGGACCAGAATCTTGTAAAAAAGTACAACCTTACCGTTGCTAATACTGCAAATATTGGCCGTCTTATGCCCCAGATGTTCTTTTATCCTTATGCCTTCAGCCGCTTAAAAAAACAGGTAAACGGTGATATTTTTTATGCCATGGCTCCCGGAAACTACAGTAATCTTGTTGCCGGTCTTTACAGCTGGCGTCTTGCTCTTCCTGTAAACGGTTTTATATGTCCTTCTACACCTTCGCTTGTACTGGATCCAATGGGGCTGTGTTCTGTTCCAGATGATCTGGTGCCATTTGAAAAACGTCCCGGGTGTGATCCTGCAAGTCCATCTAATCTTGAACGCCTTGAAAATATTTTTCAGCGTAGTTCCCTGATGCTCAAAAATTTTGTATATCCTGCTGAGGTGTCTGATGAAGCTGCAGATGAAGCATGCCGCCAGCTTTTTGTAAAGTACGGAATTTTTGCCGATAAAAACACCGCCCAGGCTTATGCATCAGTTCTTGCCCGTCAGGAGCTCCTTGATGAAGATGATGCATCGGTGGTGCTTGTATTACGAGATCATCCGGCACTTTCAAGTGAATATATCCGCCACACAACTGGTGAAGCCCCGGAAATGCCGGAAAACGTTCAGAAGGCCCTCCAGCCGGTAGAAATAAAAAGACCTCCTGTTACAGAGGCCTCTCAAATTATAGAGCTTTTAAATTCTGTTCTTTAATTTACGGGCGTATCCGGCTTCTTCGAAGCCGGCCGGGCTTTTCGCACTTACGCTGACGCTCCATCCCTGGCGGGACGCTGACGCGGTGCTACAATCCCTTACGCTTTTTCTTTGTTTCAGCTTTAGTCTTTACAACTTTTGTTTCAGTTTTCTTTTTAGAAGCCTTTTTTTTCGGTTCAAAAGGTTTTATGAAAAGATCACACTTGTATTCAGCTTTTGCAGCAGCCTTTGCAAGATTTTTGAAGATTGCTTTTGTTTGTGGACTCAATGTTCCATAAAAATCTAATTCAAAAAGACTTTCAGCAAGTTCCAGGTTTTCTTCCATCTTTTCTTTATTGAACCATTTTATGCCGTCATATTCATTTGCTCCAGAAAGTTCAAAACTGTGTTCTGAATTTACAAAGAGAGTTGCAATTTCGTATTCATCAGCCTTGCAGGGTCCGATTATGAAAATATTGTGGAATTGTGAATATAAGTCATAAATACCGAGGCTGTTTCCATATTCTGCAATTTTCCGTTCCAACCCCCATTTCTGAGCTTTACCAGATTTTGCAAGAGGAGCAATAAGGAATTGAGTAAAGTCTTTGAAGTTGAGGCGCAAAATGTCAGATTGCAGTGTTTTTAAAGCTTCTATTTCTTTGTCAGAAGAAAGAACTTCTTTTTCATGATGAAGAGTTTTAATTTGCGCAGAAATTGTTTCTTCAGTAGTATGGGAAGAAATATCAAAATCTTTTTTACTGATTTTTGCGGCTTTAATTGCTTTGATTTTCTTTTTTCCGGCTTCGTCTTTTGCGACTTTATTTACCATTTTGTAGAACTCTGCAACTGCACCGGTAAAGGCTTTAAAACATTCATTCTTTGCTTTTGCAGAGAATTTTGTACCTTCCGGCATAAATGGGCGCATTGATTTGAGAGCATCATATTCCGCAGCCAGAACTGTATTGAATTTTTCATACAATTCTTTGTAGTGCAGTTCCTGCCATGCAGTTGCAAGGTCTGGAGTTCCACGACCGTTTAAGAAGCTGCAAAGTTCAGCAAGAGAGCCGTCTTTGTCTTTTTCCTGACGGATATCCATAAATACCTGGCTTTCAAATCCGTTGAGGCTGATGAACATACCTTTTTCGCAGATTTCACGGGATTTACGGATAAACCACAATCCGCTTCTCTGTTCTCTAAAAATCATGTAACAGTCATCTTCTGCAGTCAATCCAAGGCCTTCAGAAATTGAGCGGCTCATCAGTTTTTTGTCGTTTTCGCCGCTGCCTGTTTTTACGGCATATTCACAGGACTGTTTGATCCAGCCCCATGCACGGTCGTATTTGTTGTTGTAGAAAACAACTGTGTATTCGTTTCCGGCTCTGTTGGAGTAGGCAAAAATGTTTTCGTTTACATTTCCGTTATCCCATACATCGTAGAACAAGAAGTCTTCTACGCCGCTAAAGAGGTATCGTTTGTGCAAAAGAGGGAAAATTTCTCTGTTGTGGCGGTCAATCAGGTAGCCGTCTTCTTTTTCATCTTTGTAGGCTTTTGTGTATTCCATGCCGTATTTTTCTTCAAAGCCTTCAATCTGACCGTGACCGAACATTGGAAGGCCTGGCATGGTGGCCATTAAAGTACAAACGCCAAAGTATTTGTCGCCTTTGCCAAACTGAGCAACCGCAGTTTCTTCGTCCGGGTTGTTCATAAAGTTTACATAGCGTTTAAGAATCTGAGGATCAAAAGTGATTGTGTTTTTTACTGTTGAACGGTACTTAAAGTTTTCTTCTTTTTTAAGCATGTTCATAAAGGCACTGTTGTAAACACGGTGCATGCCCAGGGTTCTTGTAAAGTAACCTTCCATCATCCAGAAAGCTTCTGCCAGTAAAAGTGTGTCAGGAACTTCCTTTGCAACACGGTCAACAACTTCACGCCAGAATTCGTTTGGAATTGCGTCTTCAAACTGCTGGGCAGTCAGTGCAGACTCAGAGCGGGTTGCAATGTCGCCGCCTTTTCCAGGCTCAGGGTACCACAGACGTTTGATGTGTTTTTTTGCCAGAACCATGGCGGCGTCAAAACGGATAATAGGGAAGTTTCTTGCAACATGAAGAATTTTCTGCATTACTTCTTCCCGTGCAGCAGGATTTAAAAAGTCAATCTGAGCAGTATCGTTCCAAGGCATTCCTGTACCATCGTTTCCGTGGTAAATGTAGCGGGTGTCACCTGTTGCAGTATCGACCCGTTTAAAGCACACGGCACAGTCATTTTTAGAGTAATAGTGGTCTTCAAGATAGATTGCAACACGGCCGTCGTGGCTTAAGTTTACGCCGTTGTATGTATATTGAGGAAAAGGATTGTCCCGTCTTTGAACAAAAAGATCCGGTTTTTCAACAACCCATTTTGCATCCATACCAGTATGGTTTGGAACCATGTCACTTGCAAGACGGATTCCTCTCTGCCAGAGGCGCTGACGCAGGTTTGCAAGAGCATCCCAGCCACCAAGGTTCCCGGCAATTTCGTAATCTTCAAGAGAGTAGGCAGAGGCGGCTGCTTCAGGATTACCGCAAATCTGTTTAATAGTACGGCTGGCAGTAGACCGTTCCCAGAGACCGATGAGCCACAAACCTGTAAAACCTCTGTCTCTGAGCAAATCCAGTTCTTCATCAGGAATCTGGTCTAATCGTTCAATTTTCCGGCCGTATTTTTTGCTTAACTGATCCAGCCATACAAGAACAGTTTTTGCCATAAGAACGACTTTTGGCATCCATTCCCTGTCATCGCTGAATCTTTCGTATTCTTTCATTAAATAGCTGTAGTCTGGAGGAGACATGTCAGGACTTCCGCCGTTTGTAGGATGCCACTCAGGTTTCCATTCTTCGGAAAGAAGGTCAGAGCCTCCAAAAAGCCGTTTGAGCCAGTAGTCTTCGCCTTCTCCGTCTCCAGGGAGGAAAAGATCTGCCCAATGGATGCGGACATAATTGAGCTGCTCCTGAAGGTTGTCTGGTGCAAAAGCAACAGGTTCTTTCAGGAAGGTAATGAGGTCATGTCCGTAAGTACCCCAGTAAGGAAGCTTCTTGAAAAAAGCTGTAGTAACATTCCAGCTGTCACTGTAGATTTCGTTGGTAAAGAGGGCGGTGTCATCAAAAAGTGCCTTAAAAGGTTTAAATGCAGGGTTTTCATTTGCCAGATGAAGCATTATTAATTCTTCAAGAGTCTGTTCCCTGTTGGTTCGGACGCGGCCTGTTTTTCGTTCTGTTAATTCAGTGTTAAGATAGTCTTCAATTGAGCACTGACCTTTGTAAACAGCTACAGGAGGAAACTCCCGGCAAAAATCGATTAAAAGAGAATCAACTTTGTCTTTGCCAAAGCGGCTGTTAAGGTCTTCCAGCAGTTCCTTAAAAGCAGCAGGATACTTGTGACGGCGATATGTATAGCAGGCCAGATGAAAAACTTCGTCCAGAAGACCCATTGCATTTAGTGTACCTGCGCTTATCTGTGTCTGATTGTTTGCTTCAAGATATTTATTGAAATTGGCCTGAAAAATGCGTACGGCCGGAATGTTTGCAAGAATTACGTTTCCAGAGGAAGAATAAAGAGATTCGTTGAAATTACAGAAATCACGGATTTTGCGGGAAATGTGAAATTCGTTGTAAGAGTAATTCATGGGGTAGTCCTCCAGATGTATATCTATGAAATTATACCATAGAATTTTTGAATTTGTATTAAACCTGGGAGAAATAAAAAGGCTGTAAATGGAAGCTGAACTGGCAAAAAATCTCTGATGGTTCCATTTTATAGATTTGGACAAATCTTTTCTTTATTTGTTTGACAAATTATTGTAAAATAATAGAAGGTCAAAAAGTGACTGAGGAGAAAAAAAATGGATTTTAATGAAATTAAAGATTCAATTACGGGAACTTTTAAAAACTTTTCGGATTTTAAAGGAAGATCAAGCCGCCGTGAATTCTGGACATATGCTGCTTTAGCTTTTATTGTTCATATGTTCTTCCCTATTCTGGACATTATTCTGCTGGTACCGTTCGTAGGTCTGGCAGTTCGCCGTATGCATGATATCGGTAAGAAAGGATGGGTTGCAGTTATTGGTATTGTACCGGAAGTTCTTTCTATTGGTTATATTATTTATTGTTGTATAGCATGTTTATTGGGCTGGTACATTACCGAAGAAGTTTATCCCAGAAGCGATCGTGAAACATATCTTATAATTCTTTATGTTGTTTCTGGTATTATCTCTCTTTGTTATATTGTTCTTACATTTGTTTTTTACGCAGGATTTATCTGGCTCTGCTGTAAAAAATCACAGCCTGAAGCAAACCAGTGGGGACCATGCCCATGTGTTGCAGCAAAAGCTGAAGCAACATCTTCTTCAACTGAAGGTTCTGAATCAAAAACTGACAGTGAATAAAGTTCCAGAAATGTCATTCCAATGCCCGACATTTTAATGACATTTCTGACAAATTTTTAAGAGGTCTGCATAAAGAATGCAGGCCTTTTTTTATGCAGAAAGCACAGGTTTAACCGGTCTAAAGGTATCTGTCAGTTTTTCTGGTTATTGCTAAATCCATAATTCCAGTGCCATATAACCTTTGCCAGTGCATTACTGAAAGGCTGAGGCCTTGTAAAATCTGGAAGCCAGTCTGTGTCTGTTGTTAAATCCTGATAAAAAAGATAATCAAAATCGTAGGCTTCGATTAAATCCCGTAAATCTTCATCTTCAGTGCTGTTTACGAGACGGTTTTCAATGGCTTTTAAGGCTTCTTTTCTGCGGTTAAGATCCTGGTCAGTACCTTTAAATGGAACAGGTGTGTACTGACTCATAAGGGAGATGATAGCTTTTCCGTCTGCGTTCTCTTTTAACCAGCTTAAAACTTCTGCAGTTTCTTCAAAACGTCCCGGCAGAAACAAATGACGGATAATAACGCCCTGGAGCATTTTGTCTTTTTTTACGCCGTCTTTTTCAACTTCTGTAATGTTTAACGGATTGTGATCAATCATCCATTTTAAAGCCTTTTTTGCAGCTTCCGGATAGTTTTCTGCGGCACAAAGCTGTTTTGAAAGGGTGGGATTTAAAGTCTTTAAGTCTGGAAGCCAGATTGTTACAAGCCCTTCCAGCATTTTAAGCATTTCCACACTGTCATAGCCGGAACTGTTCCAGCAGACTGGAAGTTTTAATCCCTGTTTGCAGGCTTCTTCAAGACCTGCTGCCAGCTTTGGAATGTGATGGCTTGGAGTTACAAGATTTATGTTTTCTGCCCCTGCGTCTTGGAGCCGGAGACAGATTTCTGCAAATTCTTCTTTTGAAAGATCTTTTCCCATTCCCTGCTGGCTGATCTGGTAATTCTGGCAGAAGGCACAGCGGAGATTGCAGCCTGTTAAAAAAATCGTGCCGCTTCCGTTGTGGACTGTAACAAGAGGTTCTTCTCCAAAATGAAGGCAGGCAACGGAAACTCTAAGTCTGTCATCTTCAAGACAAAATCCTGCCTTGCCGAAAGTTCTGTCGGCACCGCAGCTGCGGGGACACTGACTGCAGTTTGTATAAAGTTCTTTAAGCTGAGAGTCCGAAATCATTTTTATTAAAGTGCACCGTTGTTAAGGATAATGCTCATCATGCCATGGAGAGTATCCAGATCAATGTCTTCTGCACAGTCGTTTGCAAAGTCCCGGAGAGTTTCCCAGTCATCTGAAGAAAGCACAGAGTAATCTTCATCAGCTTCTCCGTCAAGAAAATACTGGAAAGCTTCAATACGCTTCATGTTTTCTTCGGAAGGTTCATTGTTCAAATCTGCAGCGGAAAGAATGTAGGTGTTGAACCAGTAGTCTGAAATTGAACGGGCAAGATCCTGTACGTTGCGGTTGTTGTTTGCGAAAAGATCTGCAATCTGCTCACAGACTTTGCGGCCGTCGTACTGTCCCCCGTTGTTAGCTCTGGTATGCTTTTTAATGCGCTGAATATCAGCTAAAAATTTTGAAATATCTGACATAGTACTTTAATTATAGTAAGAGGCCGGTGAATATGGAATAGGGGGGCCGCCCGGGCGGGCTTTACAAACGGTCAAGACACGCGACGCTTAAAGTCTTGACTCGTTTGTTTACCGGGTGTCACAAAAATTTACACCCGGTATTCGTGGCTGCGCTTGCGCTTCGAAGGGGAGTCCCCCCTTTGCCTGCGGCACCACTACAATCCCTGGCGGGAATGGGGAACCCGGAGAATATTTTAAAAACATCTTTTCTCTAAAATGTTAAAATCAAATTGAATTTTCTTGACTTTAGGATTAAGGGGAGATAAACTAAATATATGGACTTAAGAACTGTATTAACACCAGAAACTGTAGAATTACATCTGCAGGGTAAAACAAAAGAAGACATCATCGATGAGATGCTGGAAATTTTAATTAAGGCAGGCAAAGTAACTGACAAGGCTTCTGCCCGTGAATGCGTTCTCGATCGTGAACGCAAAATGTCTACAGGAATGAAACACGGAATTGCTATTCCACACGGTAAAACAGACACTGTTTCTGACCTTGTAGCTTGTATCGGTATTTCTGACAACCCGGTTGATTTTGATTCACTGGATCAGGAACCATGCCGTATCTTTATTATGACACTTTCACCAGTTAACAAGACTGGTCCACACCTTCAGTTCCTGGCTGAAGTAAGCCTCCTTTTCAAGAGTGCAGAAAAACGCCAGCAGATCCTTAATACTCAGGACAAAGCTGAAGTTATTAAAATCCTTACTGAATAGTTTTTATCAGTTTGGTCAGAAAGCCCTTTGATTTGAGTCAAAGGGCTTTTTTTATGTTATACTTACATTATTAGTAAAAAAGCGTTAAGGACAGTAGTGGCGGCGAAGCCGTTCCGGCAGGAATGGAGCGGAAGCGGAACCACGAATGGCCTGGCAGGCAACGCCTGAACGCCCGGGAGTTACAGATGAAATTTGAAAAACTTTTTGAATCAAAAGAACACAAACTTTATAAGGTAGGGGGCGATGAAGTTCCTGTTACTGCAAAAATGGCTTACGCTGTAAAATGGAGCGATGTAGAAGGGGCTGAAGAGGTTTACAACGAAGCTTATCTTTCAAAATTGAGAGATGAACTTAAAGCCCTGGAAGAAAAGGGTGAATTTGTATTTATTGAACCTGTTTACGATAAAAATGCCATTCCAGGTCAGTTTAACAATGCCATGAAGCATACAAGCCGCCGCATTAAGGACTGTTCTTCTGTGATCGGATTTGCTTTACCTGCAGAAGTTGCAGGTGATGAAGATGTGCTTAAGGATTTTCTTGAAAAAATTTCTGAAAAACATCCGCATTATGTTTACTTTGCAAAAACTCCTTGTAATGAGGATGTAGTTCTGTATTAAGTGTAATTATTTGTAATAATGTGTTGTTGTTTGCGAAATATTACACTTTATTACAAATAATTCTAAAAACTCTAATTGAATTTAATGTCTATTTATGACATTATTTTCACGCTATGAGTTCATATACGACAAGATTACTGCGGGGAACTTTATCAATCAGCATATTTTTTGTGAGTGTTTGTCTGCTGGTTTATTTTATCTTCCCTGCTGAAGACGAATCGGGAACAGATTTTGATTCTTACACAGCTTTGCTTGGGTCTGATTATTCCGATGAATTTACAAGAGAAAACGGCTTTAACGACAGCCAGGATTTTATTAACGAAAGTGACAGAGGTCTGGAACTTTACAGACAGCCTCAGTCTCGTCCTTCAATTGAATGGTTTTATACTCAGGTAACTGGAAACAGAGAAGTTGCACTTGCAATTCTTGAGAATGCCGACAAAAACAACATTCCTTTAAGCCTGGCATTCAGTCTTGCATTTGTTGAAAGTCATTACAGACCAAAAGCTGTAAACAGAAATTCAAATTCAACAATTGACAGGGGCTTGTTCCAGCTGAACAGTGCTTCTTTTCCAAAGCTTACTGAAGAGGATTTCTTTAATCCTGCAATAAGTGCAAAATATGGCATGATTCACCTTCGCTGGTGTATGGATCTGGCTGGTAAAGGCAATGACGTAACTGCTCTTGCTATGTACAATGCCGGTACAACCCGTGTTCGTGCAAACAAAACACCACAGCATACTTTGAATTACGTTGCAAAGATCAGTGCCTACCGGGCAAGGCTTGAAACAAAATTTAACAACGATATTGTTGCTTTTTACAATGTTCCATCAAGAACAAGCGGACTTGTAAGAAAGTAATCCTCAGGATTATAAAAAGGGACCGTTCGATAGTAACGGCCGCGGCGGTTATTGAGTTTAGCCCGTCGGGATGATGCTGCAGTGACTTTTGCAGGTTCAAGCAGTACAGCAGTACAATTTACGGATATAGAAAAAAAACGATGGTTTTGGAAACCATCGTTTTTTTTTACTGTTCTTTTTTTGGTTTTCGGCCACAGCATTTTGCTTCGATGCACCAGCCTGTTACTTCGCATTTAGGAACGAACAGGTTGTCGCAGATCCATTTCCATTCTTCAGAATAATCCGAAAGTGCCTGGCGGATTTCGCTGGACATGGTGCGGATTTCTACGTAGGCTCTTGTGCATAGACGCTGGTTCATCAGGTTGATCATGTTGCGAAGGTTTCTCTTGTCTACGATTTTTGTCATCATACCCAGGGGAAGAATGTTTGCGGCATCTTCTTTTGAAACACCTGCCTCCATAAGTTTGCCGTAGCTTTTGCGGATATACTCCATACAGTCGTTGTAAACTGCCTGAGCTTCAGGAGTTTTTCTTGCAGTAGGGGGCAGATAGAAATCAAATTTTTCGCAGTTAACGTATCTTGTTGATTCCTGGAGCCGTGTTGGACCACCACCGATGTGAGTGTAGTATTCGCGGATTGCACGGGCTGAGTAGCCTTCGATACATATTTCAATGTCGACATATTCCATTACACGGCCATGGCCAGATGTAATGCAGTCTTTGGCTCTACGGATGTTTTTTTCAGGATCGTCAACTGGAGAATTCCAGCAAACTCCTGCCATTTTGCCTATTTTCTGTAATGGATATTTATCTGTTGTGTCAAAAATTGTAATCATTTTTTATTTTCTCCAGCCGTCATATTTGTCACATTCAAGAATTTTCTTTGCATTTTCAACTCTTTCTGCGGTAGGACTTTCGGTGTCTTTAAGCACATAATCTATACCAAGATCCTTGTACTTTGTAATTGCAAGTCCGTGGTATGGTAGAACTTCTACACGCTGTACGTTGTGCAGAGTGCGTATGTAATCTCTTGTTTCTGTAAGATACTGGTCATTGTCTGTTATTCCTGGCACAAGAACGTGTCGAATCCAGATTGGTTTGTTTATTTTGTCCAGATAAGAGAACATTTCGCGGATGTTTTTGCCTGAACGGCCTGTAAGCTTTATGTGTTCTTCTTCATTTATGTGTTTGATATCCATAAGAAGAATATCAGTTACTTCCATCAGTTTTTGAAACTTCTGGAACCATTCATCTTCAGTAGTAAAAGGTTCTCCGGCTGTATCGATACAAGTGTTGATTCCCTGCTGTTTGGCTTTTGTAAACAGTTCAAGAAGAAAATCAATCTGCAAAAGCGGTTCTCCACCGGAAACTGTAATACCGCCTTTTTTGCCCCAGTAAGATCTGCATGAAAGGGCTTCCTGAAGAAGTTCGTCAGTTTCCATCTGCTTGCCTTTCATCAGGTCCCATGTGTCAGGGTTATGGCAGTACTTACAGCGAAGACGGCAGCCTGTTGTAAAAATAATAAAACGGCTTCCCGGGCCATCTGCACAACCGAAGCTTTCCAGCTGGTGAATGTATCCTTTCATTTAGCAACCTCTGTAAAAAAGGAATTACGGGCATCTCTAAAAATTGCAATTTTTTAGAAAACTAATTATAGATTAAAACCTGAATTTATTAAATACCGCTGATGAGAGATAAAATCTACTGAATTAGTAGGAAGAAAGCTGTAAAAATGATATATTAAGCCAATGATTAACCAGTTTGAACGTACAGAATTAACTCTTGGAAAAGATAACGTGCAGAAGCTTCATGGTGCACGGGTCCTTGTTTTTGGAATTGGGGGAGTTGGAAGTTATGTAGTTGAAGCTCTGGTCCGGTCTGGGATAGGAGCAATAGATATTGTTGATGATGATAAAATCTGTATTTCAAATTTAAACAGGCAGCTATTTGCTCTTCATTCCACTATAGGGAAGTACAAGGTGGATGTGGCAGAAAAAAGGATATTGGATATAAATCCCCAGTGTAAAGTAACAAAGCACCGGTGTTTTTTTACTCCTGAAACTTCAGAAAATTTTGATTTTTCTGTTTATGATTATGTTGTTGACTGTATCGACACTGTTACTGGAAAGCTGGAAATTGTCCGGAAGGCAAAGATGGCTGGTGTTCCTGTGATTTCTGCAATGGGTGCTGGAAATAAAGTAAATGCCTGGCAGCTGCAGGTCGCTGATATTTCAAGAACAAGTGTCTGTCCTCTGGCCCGTGTTATGAGAAATGAGCTTAAAAAACGAGGAATTAAAAGGCTGAAGTGTGTGTTTTCCACAGAAACTGTAATTCCTCCTGTAAAACAGGCTGGAGAAGATGAAGAATCTGACGGTGGCTGTGCAGTCGAGCGTAAAGGAAATCCTAAGAAACAGACTGCCGGAAGCAATGCTTTTGTGCCTTCTGCTGCAGGGTTGATGATTGCCGGTGAAGTTGTTAAAGATTTGTGTCAGTTTAAGGTTACAAATCTTTTTCCAAAGGAAAAGTAAGTGAACGATGCAAATCCATCCTTAAAAATTTATACTATTGATGATTATCCTCAGCTGCAGGAAGTCAATAGAAAAGAAATTTTAAGATACGCCGGTTTTTTGAATTCCAGAAGTCAGGATCCTGCAGTGTCCATTGATACAGAGCCCATGATGGAAATAATGGAACAGTGTATACAGGAAGTCAGAAATGTTCTTACATATAAAGTAAGTTACAGACGAAACGAGGTTAAGTGGGTAAATGATGAACCGCAGCTTTGTTTTGATTACGGGAAATCTGAAAATCTTGCCTATAACCTGAGAGGGTGTACAGAAACTGTTATTTTTGCGGCTACGATTGGAATAGGAATGGATCGTCTTATTGCACGATACAGCAGAATAAGTCCTGTCAAAGGCCTTTTTATGCAGGCTGTCGGAGCTGAGAGAATAGAATGTCTGTGCGACCTTTTTAATCAGGAAGTAACAGATGAAGCCAAAGACCGCGGGTGTGTCACAAAACCCCGATATTCCCCTGGATATGGGGACTTGAAGCTGCAGGTTCAGCCTCAGCTGATGGAACTTTTGGACTGTTCAAAAAGGATTGGTATAAACTTAAACGAAAGCCTTTTGATGAGTCCTTCTAAATCAGTAACAGCAATAATTGGAATTGCACCGGAGTATAAATAAATGGATGATTTTAGAACATATTTGAAAAACAATCTCGTTTTCCTTGATGGGGGGATGGGAACACTTCTGCAGCAGAGAGGTCTTAAACCTGGGGAACTGCCGGAACGCTGGAATTTTCTTCATCCGGAAGTGATTGTTGAACTGCAGAAAGCCTATTACGATGCTGGTTCCAATGTAGTTTCTACCAATACCTTTGGAGCTAACTGTCTGAAGTTTAAGGACCATGAATTAAAGAATATTATCTGTTCTGCCATTGACAATACACGTAAGGCAAAAGAGCTTTCATCCGGACAGCAGAAGAAGTTTGTTGCCCTGGACATTGGTCCTATGGGCCGGCTTTTAAAGCCCTACGGTGATATGGATTTTGATGAAGCTGTTGAAATATATGCAAAGACTGTCCGCATCGGTGTGGAATACGGGGTTGATCTCATTCTTATTGAGACAATGAATGACAGTTATGATACTAAGGCTGCACTTCTTGCAGTAAAAGAGAACTGTGACCTTCCTGTTCTTGTTTCAAATGCTTACAGTGAAGACGGTAAACTTATGACAGGTGCAAGTGCTGCTGCTATGGTAGCTATGCTTGAAGGTATGCACGCTGATGGTATTGGAGCCAATTGTTCTTTAGGACCTGCCCAGTTAAAGAGTGTTGTGGATGAATATCTTAAATATGCTTCAATTCCGGTGCTCTTAAAACCGAATGCAGGTCTTCCAAGAGCAGAAAATGGTCGCACGGTGTTTGATGTTTATCCAGAAGAGTTTTCAGATTTAATGAAAGAATATGTTTCTGCCGGAGTTCGTATTGCAGGTGGTTGTTGTGGAACTACTCCTGACTACATACGTCAGACCGTTGAAAAAATTAATCCCCTAAAAGAAGAAATTCTTAAAAATAATCCTGTTACAGATAAGAACATTACATTTGTGTCTTCATATACACATGCCGTTGAATTTAACGGTAGTCCTGTTCTTATTGGTGAAAGAATTAATCCTACAGGAAAGAAACGGTTTAAGCAGGCCTTGAGGGATAATGATATTGATTACGTCCTTGGGGAGGGATTAAAGCAGCAGGAAAAAGGTGTCCATATACTTGATGTAAATGTGGGACTCCCGGAAATCGATGAGCCTTCACTGCTGGATACTGTAACAAAAGAATTGCAGGCGATTATTGACCTTCCGCTTCAAATTGATACTACTGATGCCGTTGCCATGGAAAGGGCTCTGCGGCATTACAATGGTAAGGCGATGATTAATTCCGTAAACGGCAAAAAGGAAATTATGGAGCAGGTTTTCCCGCTTGTTGCGAAATATGGCGGTCTTGTAGTTGCCCTTACTCTTGATGAAGATGGAATTCCAGAAAGTGCTGCAAAACGAGTAGAAATTGCAGAAAAAATTATTAGAGAAGCAGAAAAATATGGCATTCAGAAGAAGGATCTTATTTTTGATACACTTGCCATGACTATAAGTGCTGATACAACTGCAGCTCTTGCTACTTTGGAATCTCTGGGTACAATTTCTAAAAAACTTGGATGTAAAACAAGCCTTGGGGTTTCAAATGTAAGCTTTGGTCTTCCAAACAGGGAATTTATTACAGCAACATTCTTTGCACTGGCAATGGAGAGAGGGCTTTCTGCTGCAATTATGAACCCGTTCAGCGGTGAAATGATGAAGACTTATTTTACTTTCAGAGCTCTTCATAATTTTGATCCAAACTGCACTGATTATATTTCATTTGCAGAGAAATTTGTTTCTGCAACAGTGCCTGCGGGAGGAAGTTCCGCTGCTGTATCGTCCGGAAATGGAATCGAAGGTGGAGCTCAGACTTCAGATATTGAAAAATCACCTTTACAGAGAGCCATCATCAAGGGATTAAAAGAGCAGGCAGGAAATCTTACAAAACAGCTTTTAAGTGAAGGTGTTGCACCTCTTGATATAGTAAATACTGAAGTTATTCCTGCACTTGATACTGTAGGTCAGGGGTTTGAGCAGAAGAAAATGTACCTTCCTCAGCTTTTAATGAGTGCTGAGGCCAGCCAGTGTGCATTTGAACAGATAAAAACTGAGATGGACAAAAATCCTGGTGAAGCTGTCAGCAGAGGAAAGTTTATTGTTGCTACAGTTCACGGTGATATTCATGACATTGGTAAAAATATTGTAAAGCTTATTCTGGAAAATTACGGATTTGACGTTATTGATCTGGGAAAGGATGTTCCTCCGGAAAAGATAGTGGAAGCAGCTGTTAAAGATAAAGTTCCCCTGGTAGGGTTATCTGCCCTTATGACAACAACGGTGCCAGCAATGGAAGAAACTATCCGTCAGCTTAGAAAATCTGCACCATGGGTAAAGGTTGCGGTTGGCGGAGCTGTTCTTACTCAGGAATATGCTGATTCAATAGGTGCAGATTTTTATGGGAAGGATGCCATGGCGACGGTCCGGTATGGATTAAAGGTGTCTGACAGTAAATAAAGGAGAATTATTAAAATGGAAAAAGTGGTTTATAAAACAACAGGAACCTGTGCAAGTACAATTGTTTTTGAAAAGGATGAAGAAAACAGAATTCACAACATTCAGTTTACTGGTGGATGCAATGGAAATCTCAAGGCTATTGCAATCCTATGCGAGGGAATGAAGGCGGAAGAAATTGCTGCTAAGCTTGAAGGAAATATCTGTGGATTTAAGAAAACAAGCTGTGCTGATCAATTAGCAAAAGCTGTGCTTGGTAAATAATATAAAAAACTGCCCCGGAAGTTTGAACTGTATCTCAAAGGTTTGTGGTTCTCCTAAATACAGTGGCAGGGCCTGTCAATCCGAGGGGGCAGGGCCTAACCACCTTATGTAAAGAGTTGCTGCGGTGATTCTGTCAAACTCAATCAGTGCAGCAACACAATTTACGGACATCGCCCATTAAAAAAGCCAGATTAAGCCGATTCTTGCTTTTGAGTAAATGTCACCGCCCTTGGATTTTAAATCATTTTTTGTAGTAACAGAACCTGTTTCATGTTTGTATGTTCCGTTGCTTGCAAGAGAACAGAGTACTGTTCCTGACAGCTGAAGGTGCATTTTATCTGTCAGACGGTAGAAGTAAGCAAAATCTGCTCCTGCACAATATGCTGTGTAATCAATGTAAATAGTTTCTGAATTAGAAACTTCATCTTCTGCATTTATCTGGTTTGAACCAATAACAAAGCTTGGAACAAAAAAGCTGTTGCTGGTAACAGGAATCCTGTACCCTGCACCTGTAAGAGTCATTATAGAAGGGGCAGCTTCAAACATATCCTTTGTCTGACTGTCTTTGAATACTCCTACAGAGCCACCGACACCAATCATAAGTGCAATATTGTTTCTGTTAAAAAAACAACGTCCTTCTGCATCAAAGATGTCTGCTCCAGCCATGGTTAAATCTATTGGGGAATCATTCTTTTTAAGTTTTGCCTCTGAACTGTTGTAGATTCCACCTATACCGATACCACCACCAGCTGTAACTGGTCCATTTGAGTTTGCAAAAGCACAGGTTGCTGTTAACAGAACTGCTGCAAATATTAAAACCGATTTTTTCATATTTACTCTCCATAAATAAAAAAAACAGCGGTGTTTGAGCTTGTCGAAACTACCGCTGTTTGTGTTTTGCTCTATATCTTAGAAGCTAAGACTACAGAGCAGCATGACAAGTACGAGCAATTACGTCGTCCTGCTGCTCTTTAGAAAGGTTGATGAAGCGTACAGCGTATCCAGATACGCGAACTGTGAAGTTTGCATATTCTGGTTTTTCTGGATGTGCCTGACAATCCTTGAGTTTTTCAACACCGAATACGTTTACGTTCAAGTGGTGTGATCCCTGTGAGAAGTATCCGTCGAGAACGTTTACGAGGTTGTCGATTCTTTCTGATTCATCGTGTCCCAATGCACCTGGGTTGATTGTCTGAGTATTTGAAATACCGTCCAATGCGTAGTGGTATGGGAGTTTTGCAACAGAGTTCAAAGATTTTACGAGACCCTTTGTTTCTGCACCGTAAGATGGAGAAGCTCCTGGTGAGAATGGTTCGTGAGCTGGGCGTCCGTTAGGAAGAGCACCTGTAGCCTTACCGTATACAACGTTAGAAGTAATTGTAAGGATAGATGTTGTTGGCTCAGCGTTGCGGTATGTTGGGTGCTTAGCGATCATTCCCATGAATGTCTTGAGCAACCAGATAGCGATATCGTCAGCGCGGTCATCATCCTGACCGTAGCGTGGGAAGTCGCCTTCTACTTTGTAATCAATAGCCTGGTTCTTAGCAATTTCGATTACTTCACCAGTCTTCTTGTTCTTAACTTCAACATCACCACGGATAACCTTTACTTTTGCATATTTGATAGCAGAAAGTGAGTCTACAACGTGTGAGAAGCCTGCAATACCAGTAGCAAATGTTCTCTTGAGGTTTGTATCTTCAAGAGCGAGCTCTGCTGCTTCGTAGTAGTATTTATCGTGCATGTAGTGGATTGCGTTCAATGAGTTAACATAGAGGTCAGCAAGCCATTCCAGCATTACGCAGTATTTGCGAACTACTTCGTCATAGTTAGAAGCGTCGAGAACGTCAGCTGTGATCGGAGCCATTTCTGGACCAACCTGCTTACCTTCAGCAAGACCGCCCTTTTCATCACGTCCACCGTTGATAGCGTAAAGAAGAGCTTTAGCGAGGTTAGCACGAGCACCGAAGAACTGCATTTCTTTACCAGTCTGTGTAGCAGATACACAACAACAGATTGAGTAGTCATCACCCCAGATTGGGCGCATTACATCGTCGTTTTCGTACTGGATTGAAGATGTGTCGATAGAAATCTTTGCACAGTAGCGGCGGAATACTTCTGGGAGTCTCTTTGAGTAGAGAACAGTCATGTTTGGCTCTGGAGAAGGTCCCATGTTTTCCAATGTGTGGAGGAAGCGGTAATCGTTCTTTGTAACCATTGAACGTCCGTCCTGTCCAAGTCCACCAACTTCGAGTGTAGCCCATACTGGGTCACCAGAGAAGAGGTTGTTGTAAGCTTCGATACGAGCAAAGCGAACCATGCGAGCCTTCATTACGAGGTGGTCGATGAGTTCCTGTGCCTGTGATTCTGTTAAGATACCAGCTTTAAGGTCGCGTTCGATGTAGATGTCGAGGAATGTTGAAACACGTCCGATAGACATAGCTGCACCGTTCTGTGTTTTGATTGCAGCGAGGTAGCCGAAGTAGAGCCACTGTACAGCTTCTTTAGCTGTTGTAGCTGGCTTAGAAATGTCGAATCCGTAGATTTTAGCCATTTCTTTCATACCCTTGAGGGCTTTGATCTGTTCAGCAACTTCTTCCTTGAGACGGATAACTTCTTCAGTCATTGTTCCGTCACCAATGCTTGCCTTGTCAGCTTCTTTGTAAGCGATGAGCTGATCAATACCGTAGAGAGCAACGCGGCGGTAGTCACCAACGATACGTCCACGACCGTATGTATCAGGCAAACCAGTCAAGATGTGTGAGTTACGAACAGCCTTGATCTCTGGAGTGTATACATCGAATACAGCGTCTGAGTGTGTCTTGTGGTATACAGTGAAGATCTTGTGGAGTTCTGGATCTGGAGTGTAGCCATACTGTTCGCATGACTGTTCTGCCATTTTAATTCCACCAAATGGCATGAATGCTCTCTTGAGAGGTTTGTCTGTCTGGAGACCTACAACCTGTTCGAGATCTTTGAGTGCTGGGTCAATATAACCAGCTTCGTGAGCTGTAAGACCTGTAACGATTGATGTGTCCATATCGAGAACACCGTTTCTTTCTTTTCCATCTTTACCGATAGATTTTTTGTTGTGTTCTGCTTTCTGGAGTTCCTGCAACTTGTCAAAAAGTTTGTTTGTTGCATCTGTTGGACCTGCGAGGAATTTTTCATCTCCATCGTAAGGTGTGTAGTTGTTCTGGATAAAGTCACGAACGTTTACTTCTTCTTTCCAAAGGCGTCCTTTGAAACCGTCCCAAGCTTCTGCCATAAAATAAATCTCCTTCTTGAATTTTCGGAGCGATGCAAAAACTCTTGGGGACACTAAACCGTAACGTGTAAACGCGT
>JAZQNJ010000054.1:0-5719 GCA_045627285.1 Treponema sp.
GAAAAAGTGTCATTCCCGTGCTTGAGCACACTCGTTTTCGTGCTCACTTTGACACGGGAATCTCTTTTTGTAAATTGTTGTATTACAAAGAGGGAGATTATCGGGTCAAGCCCGATAATGACATTTCCGGGACTTTTTCAGTGGCCTCTGTATGATCAGTTATTTTCCATCCAGGATTTAATGCCGTTTACAATATCAACATCAACCTGATGTTCCACTCGGCAGGCATTTTCTTCACACTGGTCTTCTGGAAGACCAGTAATTTTCTGGAAGAACTCTGTAAGCAGTCTATGGCGGCCGTATATATCTTCTGCCTTTTCCTGTCCTTTTGCAGTCAGCCTGATTGAGTTTCCAAGAACAAACTCGATATAGCCATCTTTTTCAAGAAGACTCATGGCACGACTTACACTTGGACGGCTAACTGCCAGTTTATTTGCAACATCAACAGAGCGTACATAACCTTTTTCCTGCTGAAGCCGTAAAATTGCCTCAAGATAGTCTTCACCTGATTCGTACATTTTTAACGCCCCTATCTTTTAAGTTCACCGGCAACATCGAAACAGCGGTCACCAATTTTTTCAATCTGGCGGATGATATCCATGTAATAAAGCTCTGCACGAACGTTGGCACCACCTTCAAGACGATGGCGTGCAATAGTTCGAAGGGCAGTTCTTTCTTCATCGATTTGATTTTCCAGAGTTGATGCAAATTCAAATTCTTCAGGAGTAAGCTTTTGAATCTTTGAAACATTTTTATGAATAAAGTAAAGCAGCTGACGGCCCAGTTCAAAATACGGAATAAGACGGTTAAAGTCTTCCTGTTTAAATTCAACCTGCCGTTCCAGTGCCTTTTTTATCTGAATTGAAATGCTCAGGCACCCGTCGGACATACTTTCCATTTCTCCGACAAGTCGCATCATAAGCTGAACATTGTCTTTTGCTTCATCAGAAAGGTGAAGATGCTGACACTTAATAAGGTAACCTGTCAGCTGCTCCTGCATCTGGTCGCAGTAGTCTTCAAGCTGCTGGATTTTCGGGTGGCGGACCTGAATAAAGCTTTTGTTAAAATCTGCAAGCCCGGCCTGAAGTTCGTCGTACATCTGAACTACATTTTCTGAGAAAGCAGCAATTTCTGTCTGTGCACGGAATACACAGGTTTCAGGGGATTTTGCGGCAAGTTCTTCGTTAAATAGAATTTTGTAAATCCCTGTTTCTTCTTCGATTTTGTCTTTAATGATAACTCTTGCTAAAGCTGCAATCTGATTAACAAAAGGTATGAAAATCATTGTAGCAATTACTTTGAAAGATGTATTAAGAAGAGCTACGCGGTAAGTAACGTTTTCCGGACAAATCCATGCGATGGCGTCTGTAAACGGCTTAAACAGGAAAAGTGCCAGAATGGAAGCAGATGTATTAAAAAGAACATGGATGAGAGCAGTTCTCTTTGCATTCGGTTTTCCGCTCCATGCTGCCATAATTGAGTCGATTGTAGAACCCATTGTAGAACCGATTACCATGGCCGCACCGATGCTCCAGAATTCCGGCTTTTCATGACAAAGGGTAATTACAATTGCAGTCATTGCCGATGAAGAATGAATCAGGGCTGTAAAAAGCACACCGACCACAACTGCAGATCCATAACTTAAGATATTCAGAATGAGCCCCTGACCGGAAAGATCCTGAATTTTCAAAACAAGAACTTCCATGGCCTGCTGGGCCAGTGGATCCTTAAAAGCACTTGAAAGCCAGCCAAGACCTATAAACAGCATACCAAAACCCATGATGGCAATGCCTAAGCCTTCTTTTTTAATTTTTTTGATTAAAGTTAAGAGATAGCCGAGACCAAAGATAGGAACTGCAAGTGTCTCAAGCTTAAAATTGAACCCGAACAGGGCAACGATCCATGCGGTAATTGTCGTACCAATGTTAGCACCAAAAATAACGCCCACAGCATTTTCCAGGGCAATAAGTCCAGCATTAACAAAGCCTACAAGCATAACAGTTGTGGCTCCAGATGACTGAATAATCATTGTCAGTCCACATCCTGTAAACAGACCTATAAAACGGTTACCAGTCATTTTCGACAGGGCCTTATGAAGCTTCTGCCCTGCACTTTTCTGAATTCCGTCGCTCATCAGCTTCATTCCGTACAAAAGGAAACATAAGCTGCCTGCGAAATGCAAAATCGTTTTTAATATATCCATGATTAAGGTGAGTTTATCAAAAAAAAGCCCTGTTGTTCAACGAAAATCTCTTAAACAAACAGGGCCAAATAAGTCTAAAACAAACTATTCTTCTACTTTGTAGGAACCTACAACATTCTTTACATTCTGCGACAGATTCTGATTGTTATGGGAAGAACCGGCAGATTCTTCTGCAAACACCTTAATCTGCTGAAGCATATTCAAAGAACTTCCTGAACTGCTTAATATTTCTGCAGAAGACGACTTAATACGGGACATGCTTTCTGCAATCTCATTGGTTTCTGAATTCATCTTGTCAGAAGCATTCGACATTTCTCCCGATGCAGAAGAAAGTACACGCATCATATCAAGAATCTGTTTAGCACCAGCCGACTGTTCTTCCATACCACGCTGAATTTCCTGTACAGAGTACTGAAGGTTTCCAACCTTTTGTCCAAGATTTTCAAAGGCCTTTTCCGAACGGTTTGAAGAACTTACCATATCTCCAACAGCAGCTTCAATTTTTGAAACAATATCTTTTATCGACTTAGTCTGGTTTGCAGAAGTTTCGGCAAGATTACGGATTTCTTCGGCTACAACAGAAAAACCTGATCCCGCTTCTCCGGCGTGAGCTGCTTCGATTGCCGCATTCATGGCAAGAAGGTTGGTCTGGGAAGCAATATTTGTAATGATTTTGTTTGCTTCTGTAAGGTTCTTTGCCATTTCCTGGATTTTTTCAATCTGCTCAGAAAGAATTTTCTGATTTGCAAGATGGGAATTGGTATCACTTACAATTACGTCGTACTCATCTTTAATGCGGCTGATATTGTTACCGGTTGAATCAATATTTGCTGTAATTTCTTCAACTGCAGTTGATGACTGATTAACAGCTTCTACCTGCTCATTAACTTTATTACGGAACAGAATGATGGAATTCTTGAAGGCCTCAATCTCCTGATTCATCTTTTCTGTAAGTTCAGACTGGTTTGTAGCTTTACCGGTAATATCATTAAGGTCATTTTCTGCATTACCCAGCATATCTGTCATTTTCTGACTCTGCTCTACTATTTCTGCACTGTTAAAATACAGGTCATCAACAGAAGTCGAAACTGTCTTTACCATATTTTGAATAGTTTCTATAACCGAGTTACAGGCCTTGGAAAGCTGCCCAAGTTCGTTTCCTTCAGATACTGGAATACGGGCTGTAAGATCGCTGCCACCGCCACTGATTTCTTCCATTCTGCGGACAATTTTTTCCATGTGATGAAAGAACACCAGAAGAATTGCAAGAAGCACTGCAACAGCGAGAATTTCACCAGCTGCAGCAATAATAATAATTACTAAGGTCTGCAAAAAGATTGTCTTATGGAGGCTTGTAGCATCAAAATCTGCCGCAACAAAACCAATGGAGTCTCCATTCTGATTGATAATAGGCTTATATACGCTGATACTCCATCCCCATGCTTCATCATGAATGAGAGGGCCTGTACATACTTCTTTTTTCTCCATACAGTTCCATGGAGCTGAACCATAAGAGCTCAGGTCTTCTACAGTTCCGATTGGACTGAAGTCTTCATTTTCTTCATCAATGATTACAGAACCATCTACTACATAAACAGCTTCATTGTCCTTTCCTGTAGGTGCCATTGTATACAGATATGAGCAGGCAAACTTTTCGCGTACATCAAACATAAATTCGTTTAAATCTTCGTAATACGGATCTTCTTTGTCCAAAGATTTTGAAAGCTGTTCCCATCTGTCAATTTCGATAGTATCCCATGCATCATTTACAAGTCGTGTTCCCTCTTCAGAGAAAAACTCTATAGCCGATTTTTTAATACCTCGAATTCCCATGCAGCTGATTACGGCAATAATCATTGTAGTAACAGTAACTACTGCAAACAGGATTCTAAATTTATAAGTAGATAATAATTTCATAAAAACCTCGCTTAAAGTATAAATCAGTTTTGCATTAAAATCAAAAGAACAAAGTTTTTCAGGACGTACCCCAGTCTGTAAACTGAACCAACTTATTGCCAGTCTTTGCCAACATCAATCCAGGCCTTTGCCCCTGAATATTTTTCCAGTTCTTCCAGATTAAGACCGATGGCACTATTGCTGCTGCCTGCAGCAGGATATACATAATCAAAACGCTTAAGGGATATATCAAGATAAACATCGATTCCTGGATTTACTGCAAAGGGACATACCCCTCCGGCAGCATGACCAATAAATTTTTCTACTTCCTCAAATGGAATCATGCGGGCCTTACATTTAAACTGATCCCTGAATTTTGGATTTGAAACACGGGCATCACCTGCAAAGCAAATAAGAACAGGCTTATCTTCTACAAGAAATGACATAGTCTTTGTAATTTTTTCAGGACCACAGTTAAGGGCTGCAGCAGCAAGCTCCACAGTAGCACTGGAAACAGAAAACTCCAGGATTCTTTTTTCCATCCCAAACTGACGGAAATATTCACGAACTTTATCTATAGCCATTTTTTTTACTCCAAACTTACACATTAATACGATATCGTGCTATCTTATGCTACCACACACACGGAATCCAATTAAGACGGTATCGTATTCACTACAGTGGAACGACAATTGCCCCGTACCAGTTTACACGTTCTGCAGGTCTCAAATCCAGTGTTTCACCTGCAGCAGAATAAGTGCTGAATTTACTTGGATTTCTTCCCATAATTTCTGTAAAAATTTTTTGTGTTTACCTCATATTCTGCCATTTCGCAGGGACTTAATGTTACAGTTCTGCCGCTTATAAATGCACCTTGTTCACCGCTTCCTGTTATTGCACAGACATAAAAAAAGGCACCCCGAAAGGCGCCCTATTTAATTTATGCCGCTTGACAAAAATTAACGCTGAATGCGTCCAGAACCGTCTCCACCAGCGAGCTTGTTAACTTCGTCTTCTGTAACGAGGTTGTAGTCACCGATGATTGAGTGCTTGAGACAAGAAGCAGCAACAGCCCAGTTGATAGAAGACTGTGTGTCCATTCCCTTAAGCTGTGAGTGGATGAGACCACCACCGAATGAGTCGCCACCACCTACGCGGTCAACGATCTGCATATCATACTGTTTTGAGAATGCGAAGTCTTTGTCATCAACATAGAGGAGAGCCTGCCAGAGGTTGCGGTTTGCGTTGATAGAAGTGCGGAGAGTGATTGCAACGTTCTTGAAACCGAATTTTTCTTTGAGCTGGCGAGCAACTGATTTGTAACCTTCAGTGTTGAGTTCACCTGCAGTTGTATCTGTACCTTCAGATTTGATACCGAATACGTCGTTAGCATCGTCTTCGTTAGAAATACAAACGTCAACGTACTTACAAACTTCAGTCATAGCTGCACGAGCTTCGTCTTTAGTCCAGAGCTTACCACGGTAGTTAAGGTCACAAGAAGTTGTGATTCCCATTTCGCGAGCTGTTTTACAAGCTTCGATAGTAGCTTTAACCATGTTTGGTCCGAGAGCTGGAGTAATACCAGTTACGTGGAACCAAGAAGCACCCTTGAGGATTTCT
>JAZQNJ010000055.1:0-5019 GCA_045627285.1 Treponema sp.
CATCAGAATCAATTACACCAAGATTGTTTACTGCACGTGCAATATCATCATCAGTAAGCTTTTGTTCTGAAACCATATTTTCAATTTCTTTGAGAAGGTTTTCAGGAATGTTTTTAGTTTCATCATCAAAATAATCATAAAAACATCTGTCAGTGAAGCACATTTGTCCTGGTATTCCTGCCAGAGAAGTTTAAGCGTGACTCCAGTTCGCTTCAGTTCTCCGTGAACGTGCTCGTAGTCTGGCTGTTCGTACAGATCCTCAAGCTGATTCCTGTCGGGAAAAAACATTCGGTAAACATCATCTTCAGACATGTTCTTGATGTCTTTCGTCGTGATGTTGTTTTTCTCAGCGATTTGCTTAACTTCGCTGACTGTGTGGGGACTGACATGTCGACTGGAACAGATTTGCCGTCGCGACATGCCACTTTCAATTAGCTCCAGAAGGAGCTTCGGATTGATTTTGGCCATACGTAGGCCTCCTTAAAATAAGATTTGAACTTTTTCCAAGCTCATAAAAATCTTACTTAAGGTATTGTATTTTAGAAATATTTAGCTGGTGCCCTTATTGATATTGGTGGTGCTCAGATAAGTATCGATGGTTCACTTTCTGTGAAATAATCAGTGTATTTGCAAAAGAAAAAATCATAAAAAATGGAATTGATTATCCGATTATTGAAGATGATTATTTTAGAAGCAATCCTAAAGATTCTGATGAATTAGGATTTTTTAATTCTCCTGATGAAACCAAATCAAGATATACAATCGATACAGGAACTTATTATATAGCTACAAGTTTAAGAGATTTATATTACCAGGTGAAAAGCATAAACTCTGAAATTAACCACCAAAAGGTTACCCCAAAAGCAGGATTAATTTTATAAGCGGGCGTTGCGGGCCGGCGTTTGAGGCCCGCTGGAAGGGGTAGGCCGCAAACGTAAGGTTGTGGCCGAGGGGAAGACTTTCCCCCACCCTCTTTATTATTTCAAAAACTTATCATTAGGATTTTTTCTCTACAGTAACAAATCCGGTGAAATTTTTTGTATCCACAAGAACTTTATAAGTTCCGCTTTTTGTTACTTTTACAGTAAACTGCTTTTCTTTTCCCAAAGTTCCAACCATATCGTTGCCAGAGTATAGGATTTCTTTGCCGTCTGAGATTTCTACTTTGCAATTGCCTTCAGCAGCTCTATAACTGATAAAAAAATAATCTCCGGCTTTTGCTTTCATATAATTTTCCTGGCCGGCATTTATGGGACTGTCATTAAAGGTACTGATGGAATTGATTGATTCTCCGGCGATTCTTGTGCATGGACTGTTTTTTCCCCAGGAACTACCATATGATGAAGAGCAGGACAAAGCAGTAAAACAGAATGCAAGCGTAAACATAAAAACAGTAATTTTTAAAATTGATTTTTTCATATAAGCCTTCCTTTTATAAATTAAAACTTTTTTTCATTTTTTTGAAGCAAAATCCATAAAAATCTTACCAAGAAGCAGCATCGAAGCAAGAATCATGATTATTTTTATAAATTTCGTTCCTTTTTTTATAGCACACTGACTTCCAAGAGATGCTCCTGCGATAGAACAGACTGCACATGGAATTGCTATTTTGTAATCTACTACACCAGCTACAATATAAGTTACACATGCAGAAAAATTTGAAGCCAGATTTACTACCTTTGTCGTTCCGGTTGCATAAATAAGTGGAAGCCTTTCAACAAGAACAAAAGCCAAAGAGAGAAACATGCCTGTTCCCGGACCAAAAAGCCCGTCATAGCAACCAATTACAAGACCAATTAAGGCTGCCAGAATTACAGCAAGTTTTCCCGTTCTCTTTTCAAACTTATTTACATCTCCAAAGTTGCGGTTAAAAATCATAAATACAGCAACAACCGGAAGAATTATCAGAAGACAGATTTGAAGAATCTCTGGCTTGAGATGAAGGGCCAGCTGAGCTCCAAGCAATGAACCAATAAGGGAGCCTATAAGTGCAGGCAATCCGATTTTCCAGTCAACATAGCCTTTCCGGATGTAATTTCCGGCTCCAAAACCTGTTCCGATGCATGCTACAAATTTATTTGTACCATATGTCACCTGGATAGGAAGCCCGGCAAAAAGGTATGCTGGAATCGTAATAATCCCGCCACCACCAGCAATAGAATCTATAAATAATGCCACAAAAATCAAAGGACATAAAAAAAGAAGTTTCCCAATGTAAGTTTCAAACATGCTTAAATAATATAAATAAAAATCAATAATTGAAAGGTAGCATAGTTTTATAATTTTCCCTGTTAATTATTTTTTTCATTTAAATAATGGCGAAAAATAGTATAAATTTGCCATTTTATAACAAAAAATTATATAACGCTTCTATTTTATATTGCATAATTCTAAAATTTCCATTATATAGATAATGCATATTAAAAATATCTAAAAAAGCGTTATTTTATTTAAAAAAAAATCTCTCCTTTTTAATCTTTTTAAAGAAAATTGACTTAATAAATATTTAAGTGCTTTTTTATCAGGATAATTCCTTTGCTTAATATGCGGGAATTATCCTTTTTTTTTGAAAAACTGCTTTCTTCGAAAGCTAAAAATAAAAAGTTTTTTTTATTCAGTTTATTTCTGAATAGGGAGCCAAAATGAAAAAAACAAACATAGTGCTTGGAACAATTCTTGTTTCTGCACTGACACTCGCAATCGGCTGTTCAAATGCTGTCACTGATGAACACTTCAATGACAAAACAATTGAACTTGGAACTCCAAATGCAAAAGCAATTGCATACCCTGGTGTAAACTATGTTTACTGGGATGGTGTTAAAAATGCAAAAGATGGATACGTAGTAGAATATTATGAAAATGGTGTATACAAATCATCAAAAAAATTTACTACTACATCTTTCACAGATTCTGACGTTAAATATGATGTAAAAAAAGGATACCGCATCAGTGCAACAGGTGATGGCAGAGCACGTTCTGTAGTATTTACTTCAGGAAACTCTTCATGGGTTGAAGTAAACCCAATCGTTCCACCAAGAGCTACAAAACCTCTTGACCTGGCAAAATACGAAAGAGGATACCAGGAAGGAAGAGAATACACACTTAGCGATGATGATGCAAAATTCCAGCTTACAGCTGAAAATGTTGTTCCATACGTAAAAGAATCAAACATCATTGTTGATTTCCCTGCAAAAGCTTACCTTGGATACTCTCTTTATTCTAAAGTAAAAAGTGCAAATGGAAATTCTATCAATGGAAAAGATGACTGGACTTATATTGATACATTCAGTGACCTTGCTGTAAACAACAAAACAGGAAACCTTAAAAAGACTATTACAGGTGCCGGAACTTACAACTTCAAAATCGTGGTTGCTTCATACGTTAATTATGAAACTGAAGAAGTTGAACTTTCAAGTGAAGTTATAGTTCCAGGCCTTGGAGTTACAGATGCTGCAACAAGCGTTACTGCAGAATACGTTGACGGAAAAGCACGTGTAGCTTTCGTACCAACAAACCTTAAAGATGGTTCACTTGCTCCTACATCAATGTACAAAATCTACAAAGCAGAAAAAGGAACAGCAGAATACAAAGCTGTTGAAGCAGAAATCAATAACTTCTTTGTTGTAAACAATACATACTTTGTTGATGATGAAATTGAAAATACAGCTAAAGCTTACAACTACCTGATTGTTCTTACAGATGGTACAAAATATGCCGACAATGCTGCTGAAGCTGAACTTAAAGCATTTAATAATGCAAACATCACTGGCGCAACAAAAGCATCTATTGCTTCGGTAAGTTATCTTACAGACAAAAAAGTTCGCATTACATTCACTCCAGCAAACCTTGCAAACGGTACACTTGCAGAACCAAAACTCTACAAAGTTTACAGAAAAGTACAGGGTGCCGAAGACACAACATTCACTGCTGTTTCTAGTGCAACAGTAAATGCTTCAAATGCTTCAAATAACCTTTACTACGTAGATGATGTTATCACAAACAACAAAGTTGCTTACGAATACAAACTCGTTCTCACTGATGGTACATTTGCAAAAGCATGTGATAATAAAACTCTTGCAGCATACAACGAAAAAACAACTGCTCCAACTCTTGCAATTGCTCTTTCTAACCTTGATAACGATAAAAACGGTCTTGTAAATGATGCAAAGATCACTCTTACATTGAATAACAAAGACCAGAAAATCGTATCTGTTAAATACATCGAATCAGAAGAGGCAACTCTTGCTAATACTGATGTATTTGCTTCTGGAAAAGATATTACAAAAGCATTCAAGTGCGTTACAAGTGATGACAAAACATTCATTGCTGAACTTCTGAACGTTGAAGACAAAAACTACATCCACGTTGTTGCTGTAGTTGGTGAAGAAGGAAAAGCAAGCTACGTTATAACACAAACTTCATCTTCAAAAGTTGATCTTACAAAATCTGCTGCTACTGGCGCAACAATCATTTCATTCTCTGCCGAAGCAAAACAGACAGACAAAGCTCTGAACGACTACACACTTTCATTCAAACTTGCAGACAAAACAGTCCTTAAATCTGTATCCCTCGGTTACGGTAAAACAGAACAGGAAGCAAAAGTAAATGCTATGAACAACAAGGTTCCTGTTGAAGTTAAAACAACAGACTTGAGAACATCATACAAGTTTGAACTGGATAACCTTACTTTGAACCAGTATGTTGTTGCAGCAATTACAGTTGAAGAAGAAAACAAAGAACCAACAACAACATTCTCAACTGCCTCATTCGTAAAGTATGATAATGTAAGTGCACTTAGCGCAGAAGTTTCATCTACAACTCCAACAGCAGTTCCAGAAGATACAACCACAAAAAATCCTGGCACACTTGATGAATACTCATACACTGTACACAAAAAAATCTTTACAGTTACAGTATCTGACGTAATTGACCTTACTTCTGATGACTGGTCAAACTACACAGTTCAGGCATTCTTCAGTGTTGGAAAAGATTCTAACGGAACATCTGAATGGACACCAA
>JAZQNJ010000056.1:0-3568 GCA_045627285.1 Treponema sp.
CATAACTTCCATTGTGAGCTGGTTCTGGTCAACTGAAAGGTTTGTTGTAGAGAAGATTGGAGCCATTTCGTGCTGAGCTGGAGCAACTTCGTTGTGTTCTGTCTTAGAAAGAATACCGTACTTCCAGAGAGTTTCGTTAAGATCTTCCATGTATTTTACGATACGTGGGTTAAGAGCTGCAAAGTACTGGTCATCCATTTCCTGACCTTTTGAAGGCTTAGCACCAAAAAGTGTGCGTCCTGTCATACGAAGGTCTTTGCGCTGCTGATAAAGCTTCTGGTCAACAATAAAGTATTCCTGTTCTGGACCTACAGTTGTTGCAACATGACTAACTTCCTTACCAAAGAGTTTAAGGATACGCTTAGCCTGAACGTCCAGAGCTTCCATTGAACGGAGAAGCGGTGTCTTTTTATCAAGAGCTTCACCTGTGTAAGAACAGAAAGCAGTTGGAATACAAAGTGTGTGTTCCTTGATGAATGGATATGAAGTTGGATCCCATACAGTGTAACCGCGGGCTTCGAATGTAGCACGGTGTCCGCCGCTTGGGAAAGAAGAAGCATCAGGTTCACCCTTTACAAGTTCTTTACCAGAGAAAGACATGATTACAGTTCCGTCGTCCTGTGGATTAATGAAAGAGTCGTGTTTTTCTGCAGTAATACCAGTAAGTGGCTGGAACCAGTGAGTGTAGTGTGTTGCACCGTTTTCAATAGCCCATTCTTTCATAGCGTGAGCTACAACGTTAGCTACATCAAGCTGAAGTGGTGCACCATCATCGAGTGTCTTTTTAAGTGCCTTAAAAGTTTCCTTTGGAAGGCGGTCCTTCATTGTCTTCTGGTTAAAAACCATGCTTCCAAAAAGTTCTGGTACGTTTGTCATTTTTACCTCCAAAAAAGAAAAAAGGCGTCACAGCTGAATGCCGGGGAGGAGATCCCCATAACAGCAGTGACACCTTTGTCAACAAAATTAGTTTAAAACAAAAAAGGTCGAAGAAAGTTTATTTCTTCGACCTCATTGCCGTTTGATGTTTTAGTTATACAATTTTACGAAAAAAGTGTCAATGGCAATAAAAAAATTAATAATAATAACTAAATCCAAGGCCACCTGTAGTTCCGATTGTTGGAACTTCAACCTGGAGATAAACACTATTGTTGTAAATTTGACTGGATTTTACTTCAAAACCAGCTTTGTCTGGACCGGCTGTTGTGATTGAAGAATAAGTGCCAGAGTCCTCCAGAATTCCTACCTTTGTCAAAGCAACGCTGGAAGGTGAGCTGTAATTATTTGTTACATTTATAATTTTACAACCGCTGCTTGAATTAATGACTCCCATGTTATCACCAATTGTAGAGGTAGCATCTACTACAATGATTCTGATTGGTTTTTCTGATTTAAGCATTTCTTCTGTAAGGCCAAAACGAACAATATATTTTTTTGTTGATTCTGTTGTCTGAACAGGTGCTGCAGAAAGTGTACTACCTTCTCCGCAAAGGTTAATGAATCCAATGTTGTATTTTCCATTTACTGAACGAGGAGTTTTTTCATCTGCCCAGGTTGCAGGATCAATAATATCAATTACATCTCCGTCAGCAGCAAAACGAAGAGCAGTATCACAGCCCAGTGGCTCTACCGAAGCGGCTTGTAAAGTAACATAATCCGAGTAGAATTTTTCTCTTGTATTTCCTTCGACATAAGCGTAGATTCTTACAAAATAACTGTTTCCTCTTGTCAGAAGAACACTGTTGTCTTTTGTACAAACAGTAACATCTTTTCCTAAAAGCTTTGTAGATGGAGTTTCTGTCATTAAAGTCTGGTATTCAAGCCCGTAAATAATAGATTCGTTCTCATCACCAATAGGATTGATTTCTGCAACTACATATCCGTCTTCAAGCGCAACAGATTTGAATGATGGTAAATCCATTGGTTTACCAGTTGTTACAGTTCCTCCATCAGCATAATTTCTGTATTGATCTGCTGTATTATTGCCGGTTCCAAAAATTCCAAGTACAGGAGTTACCTTTACAGTGTATTCTGTCTCGTAATCAAGGCCTGTAATTTTAAGTGGGGAAGCTGTTGCAGCAGAACTTTCTTTTACAAGATTTCCTTCTGCATCAAAGGCACAGGCAATATATTTTACTGGTTCTGGAGATAAAGAATATTTATATTTTGCAGTAGAGCCGCAGGCAGAAGTAAAGTCAACATCAATGCTATTTCTTCCTGGAGTAACAATTACATCTGTTGGTGCAGGCAGTTTATTGTAGAACTCTGCAGAAGAATAATTTTCGCATGAAGCTGATTCTCCCTGACTGTCTTTATAAGTAACGGTTGCATAAGCTTTAAACCACTGACTGCAATAATAGGCAAGATCTTTTGTTTGTTCATAATAATCAAGTTCAATATCGCAAGCACTGGAATTATTGGTTACAGAGGCAAAAGTTGCTGTTGTGTCATAAAAAGGACTTGTAGAATCATTTACTTTAGATCCTCTGAGCTCGTATTTTATTGATTCAACTAATTCGCAGTCTTCTTCAATATTTGTTTTAACAGAGAAAGTTGCAGTTTTGTCTGTTGCCACAACCTTTTCTACTTTTACATCCAGACTGATTAATGAACGGACTAAACAGTCTTCTAATCTTTCAGATTCTATTGCACCTTTCTTCGGAAAAACTCCGACATAAAAAGAACTTTCTGGAGTAATATTTTTGAAGGTATAGGTAGTATCAGAAGTTTCTCCCTTTTGAATTACATAGGAATCTCTAAAACTGCTGTATTCATTTAAGAAAACAGTGTAACCGTCAGCTTCTGGATCTGCCTCCCAGGAAAGAGTAATGCTTGAGAAACCTGTTTTTAAGGTCAAATCCTGTTTTTTATAAACTTTAAATGAAAAATGATCCCAGCGAACTGCTTCTGAAGTATAAGTTTTATCATCGGAAATCTTTACCGCAGTTAATTTATACCAGTATGATTTACCGTTTTCTACTGTAGTGTCGGTATAAAAAGTATAGGAGCTTTTAAATGTATATAATTCTTCGTAAGGTCCGTTTTCTGATTCTGCACGAAAAACCTTATAATCCTTGTATTCATAGTTCCATGTATATTTTACTTTAACAAAATATTTATTTTCTGTAGAAGAATAAGAAATAGAACATGAAGGGACACTATCTAAAACATAGTTTTCAGATTCAGTTCCAGTTCCGCCGGTTCCGGGTTTTTCTGTTTCATCTTCCTTTTTTCCAGAATCAGGAGTTTCCTGCTCAATTCCAGAATTGTCGATTTTTTCCGGAGTATCAGTATCATTGCTGCACCCAGCCCCCAAAAATAATGCTGACATCAAAAGTATAGCTGTAAAACGAGTAACTTTTTTCATAAACGCTCCTTAAAACACCGTGTTAACGGCAATTTAAATCGATTTTAATACTCTACTATACTAACGTACCCCCCCCCGAAAAATGCAATACCTTTTTATCACCACCTTATTTTGCCTGCTTGATCCAGTTTTTGGGACTTAATCGTACGTTGTTTTTGAACACGTAACTGAAATAGTTTTGATTTGCAAAGCCCAGCAGCTCCG
>JAZQNJ010000057.1:0-10489 GCA_045627285.1 Treponema sp.
GGCTTACCCATTCAAAAACATTGAGCCAAAATGGCAAAAATTTTGGGACGAAAACAAGACTTTTAAGGTTTCGGAAGATGCTTCTGTGCCTAAAGACAAGCGCCGCTACATTCTTGATATGTTCCCTTATCCAAGTGGAGCCGGTCTTCATGTTGGACACCCTGAAGGTTACACTGCTACTGATATTTACTCACGCTTTCTGCGCATGAACGGTTACAACGTTCTTCATCCAATGGGATACGATGCTTTTGGACTTCCTGCAGAAAACTATGCCATCAAAACTGGAACTCACCCTTCTATCACAACAAATAAAAATATCGAAAACTTTACACGCCAGATTAAGGCTCTTGGATTCAGCTATGACTGGGACCGCTGTGTTTCTACCTGTGAACCTGAATATTACAAATGGACTCAGTGGATTTTCCTCCAGCTCTATAAAAAAGGTCTGGCTTACGAAGCTGAAACTCCTATTAACTGGTGTCCAAGCTGTCTGACAGGTCTTGCCAACGAAGAAGTTAAAGAAGGCAAATGTGAACGTTGCCACGCAGTTGTAACTCACAAAACTATCCGCCAGTGGATTCTTAAAATTACAGAATATGCTGAACGTCTTCTGGACGACCTTGATACTCTTGACTGGCCGGATTCTGTAAAAGCTATGCAGCGTAACTGGATCGGTAAGTCTTTTGGTGCGGAAGTTGATTTTGAAATTGACGGTCACGCCGGAGAAAAGCTTACTGTTTACACAACCCGCTGTGATACTCTCTTTGGTGCTACTTACATGGTTGTGGCTCCTGAACATCCTGCCGTTAAAAAAATTACTACTGCTGATCAGAAAGCTGCTGTAGAAAAATACATCGAAGAAGCTGCAAAAAAATCTGACCTTCAGAGAACTGACCTTGCTAAAGACAAGACTGGTGTTTTCTCAGGAAGTTATGCAATCAATCCTGTAAACGGAAAGAAAATTCCTGTCTGGATTGCTGACTATGTTCTTATTTCTTACGGAACTGGTGCCATCATGGCTGTTCCTGCTCACGACACACGCGACTGGGAATTTGCAAAGAAATTTAACCTTCCAATCATTGAAGTTCTCAAGAGCGAAGTTGATGTGCAGACTCAGGCATGGACTGCTGACGGTGTTCACGTTAATTCTGAATTCCTTGACGGTCTTAACAAAAAAGACGCCATCGCAAAGATGATTGAATTCCTTTCTGAAAAGAAAATCGGAAAGGCTACTGTAAACTACAAGCTCCGTGACTGGATTTTCAGCCGCCAGAGATACTGGGGCGAACCAATTCCTCTGGTTCACTGCCCTGACTGCGGTACTGTTGCCGTTCCTGAAAGCGAACTTCCTGTTAAACTCCCTGACGTAAAATCTTATCAGCCAACTGGAACAGGTGAATCTCCACTGGCTGCAATTGAATCATGGGTTAACTGCAAATGTCCACAGTGCGGTAAAGATGCTAAACGCGAAACTAACACAATGCCTCAGTGGGGCGGAAGCTGCTGGTATTACCTTCGCTATCTGGATCCAAAAAACAACGATGCTTTCTGTTCAAAAGAAGCTGAAAATTACTGGATGCCTGTAGACCTTTACGTTGGTGGTGCTGAACACGCCGTTCTTCACCTGCTCTACGCTCGTTTCTGGCACAAGGTTCTTTTTGACTGTGGTGTTGTTTCTACAAAAGAACCATTCCAGCGCCTTATTAACCAGGGACTTATCACCTCTTTTGCTTTCCAGCGCAAGGACAAGACTCTTGTTCCAACTGACGAAGTTGAAGAAAAAGAAGGCAAATACTTTGAAAAGGCTAACGGCGAAGAAGTTGAACAGATCATTGCAAAAATGTCTAAGTCACTCAAAAACGTTGTTAACCCTGACGAAATGATTGACCAGTTTGGTGCAGACTCAGTCCGCATGTACGAAATGTTCATGGGTCCACTTACTGTTTCTAAGCCATGGAACACACAGGGACTTGTTGGTATTAACCGCTTCCTGGACAAAATCTGGAATGTTTCTGAAAAGCCAATGAGCGATGTGGATATTACAGGTAAGCTGGATAAAGACCTTGCTGCCCTCCGCAAAACTTATGCAAAAACTGTTAAAAAGGTTACAACAGATACAAACAATCTGGACTTTAACGTTGCAATCAGTCAGATGATGATTTTCATCAACGAAGCTGCAAAAATGGATTCAATTCCAAAGGCAATGTGGGAAGGCTTTGTTCTTATGCTGAGCCCTTACGCTCCTCACCTTGGTGAAGAACTGTGGGAAAAGCTTGGTCACAAGGGTTCTAACGCTTACGAAAAATGGCCAACTTTTGACGAAGCATACTGTGTTGAAGATACAAAGGAATATCCTGTTATGATCAACGGCAAGCTCCGCGACAAGTTTGAAGCTGCAGCCGACGCCGACAACGCAACTCTTGAAGCAATGGCAAAAGAAACAGAAGGCTTTAAAAAGTTCACAGAAGGAAAAACAGTAGCAAAGCTTATTGTAGTACCTGGAAAGCTTGTTAACGTTGTAGTTAAGTAACAAACACATAAAAAAGGATAGTCTTTAAGGATTGTCCTTCTGCAATAAAAGGGCCTTCTTCCAGCATCAATCAAGATGCAGAAAGAAGGCCTTTTTTATCTGGTCTACGATTTATCATTCAAAAATCAAAAACCGCTCGTCCATTCCCTATTACCTATTCACTATTCCCTATTACCTATTCACTATTCCCTATTCCCTATTACCTATTCACTATTCACTATTCCCTATTCCCTATCTCCGACTTTTTCCAGGCATCAATAAATTCAATCATAAACTGCTGCACGTTGCTGAACCATTTTTTCTGAAAATCACAGGCTTCTTTTCCAATGTAGCGGAAATGCCAGCTTTCCCAGCGATAGCCTGTAACATCTTCGTATCCCTGCGGAAAGCTTAAACTCCAGCCGTAGTCCATGGCATTTTTGTAAACCCATGCACCTTCTGCTGTATCTGCAAAAGCGTCATCAACAGGAGCAAAGTCCAGGGCCAGCCCAAGCTGATGCTGGCTTGTACCAGGACGGGCACTCTCTCTTTCTGCCTCTTCCAGACCATCAACCCTTACCCAGTAATCAAAAAGATTTTTCTGGTATTCATAGCTGCGGTATGTGGAGCTTATTGTCAAAGTTACGCCTTCAGCTTTTGCACCCTCTGCCATTTTAGCCAGAGCATTGTATGCCTCGGGACGAAGGCTAAGGGATTTTTTATTAACCTTGTACAGGCTGTTACTTTCAAGATGAATAAGGCCTTTTGGCTCATAAGAAGGTTCAACAGTATGCTTTTTGTCAATCAAATAAAAAGGGCTTAAATCTTCAGAAGAAAAATCCGTTTCGCTTTCAAGCACTTTGTGAAGGTCTGCAAGAAATTCTTCAGGATTACCGTTTGGTATTGCAGCCTTACAGCGTTCAGACATTGAGCTTAAAACGCGGCCCAGCTTTTCTATATCTGGATTTACCTGAACCTGAGGCTGGGACTTACTCTGAGTTTTTGCATTTGCTTTGCTGCAGCCCGAAAAAAGAATTACTGCTGCTGCAAGAGTAATTGAAAGAATTTTTGACGCTGCTTTATTCATTTTCCGGCATCTCTTGTTTTATACAACTTCTGTTACAGAGTGAACAAAATGAAATGTATCGCTAAAACCTGTATCATCAATAGCTTTTCGTGCCTGCGGAGAAGGATTCATCATATACAGCTTATGACCATTATCTTCAGCATCATTAAATCCAGCCATAATAATACCTACTCCCGCAGAATCAATAGCTTCGATTAAGGATAAATCCAGTACCAGATTTGAATCCAGAACCATACTGAATATTTTATTTTTAAGTTCATCGCAGGTGTATGAATTAATTACACCAGACAGTTCCATAAGAACATAGTTAGAACCGAATTTTTCATTGATTTTTAATTGATCCATATGTTACTACACTCCTACTTTGACAGCCGTTTAATAACAAGAATACTTACGTCGTCATCAAGTTCTTTTGAAAGAAAGTTTACTGCAGACTGATACATTGAATTTGCTATACTTTCTGCAGGGAATCCTGTACTTTCTGTAATCGATTTTTGAATTCTTTCCTTACCATAAACTTCACCACGAAGCGACTTTGAATCAATAAGTCCGTCAGTACAGGTTACGATAATATCTCCAGGATTAAGCTTAACCTTTTTTACCTTAATAAGATGGCCAATATCCTTAACAAATCCAAGGACTCTTCCGTCACCCTGAATTTCAATTACGTTGTTATATGACCTTGTGTAAAGAAAAAGTGAAGGAACACCGCAGTTAATATAGTAAAGAGTGTCATCTGTAAAATCAATAAGACCAAATACCCCCTCAAAGAAGGTACCTTTTGGAAGATTATAACGTATGAACTGATTTACTTTTTCAACCAGCAGCTTAAAGTCCCGTGTTTCCTGAAGATAAGTACGAATAATGGACTTGACGATAACCATACTCATTGAAGCACTAATACCTTTACCGCTTAAGTCCCCAAGAACAAAAATATGTCTATTTTCTGTAAGACGGATAAGGTCTACAAATTCACCACCAATATTGTGGGCATGTTCCATAATGTAGCCTGTATCATAATGAGGGTTTTTAACAGGGTCCATATTTTCCTGGATCGAAGTAATAATCTGGCTGGACATACGGATTTCTCTGTTAATAGTACCGACAATTGACTGATGTGCAATATTCTTCATGTAATAACCGAATACGAAGAAATACGAATAAAGCTTTGTAAAAATGTTGTAATCGTAATCAGCATAGATGTTTCCACCGGCTTTCTGTCCAAGAAGAAGTACACCAATAAGATGCCGGCCTTCAGCAAGCAGAATAACAGCTTCAGAATCTGTATTTGTAAAGAACTCCAGCATTTCCCTTCGTGAATTTTCATCAGTATGGCTGTTTTCTGCGGAACTCTTAAGAGCTACAAGTTTATTCTGATTCAGAAGAGTATCAAAAACCTTATTTTTTATATCAAGGGACATGGAACTGCAGCCTGGATCATCAAAAATTGATTCCAGCTTCCCTTCGTTTTCTACAAGAACCTGAATTCTTTCAAGACCAAGATTACGTTTAAAGATATCCTTCATTGTTTTTACGATTTCTTCCGGTTCTCCAGAATAGTCCATTGTAGAAAGAGATTCTTCAAAAGTTTCTGCATACTGAAAAGAACGGAAATACTGTTTTCTTGTCAAAAACTTAGAAACCTGATACGACGCAGTAATACAAACAAAAAGAGCCAGCAATACAAACAGGAAGAACAAAGCTGGTGCACTGGAGAACAGTGGCCAGAGTTTTGGAAATATAAATCCGATTCCCATTGCTGGAATTGCATAGGACAATGAAAAACTGATGATTACACCGATTGTATATTTAAAATCAAAGAGGAAGTTCTGTCTTGCGTTATATGAAAGGATTACAAGATTTACACCAACTCCTGTGTACAAAAGTGTAGAAAAAAGCTTTACACGGCCGGTTGCTTTTCCAATCATGTAAATGGCAAACCAGCCTGCAATAAGTGCCAATGCATTGATAATAGCTTTCTGCATATTGAGGCGTTCTTCACGATTTTCTGCTCGAAGAATCATAATAAGTACAGACATTGCAGGAAGGCCTATTTCAAATACATTTATAAAAAGATCATACCAGGTTACAGGAAAGTAGTTTGTAAGAGTTCCTGTAAAGAGAGGAACTGCATCAACCTTAAGACCAATGAAGCTTGTAATTGTAAGGTCCTGAATCTGCGAAAAACAAATCCAGGCGGCAAAAAGAAGCACTGCCCCCTTAAGAACCTTTGCCCACAACGGTCTTTCGTAAGAAGGAAAAAGAATATAATAAAGACAGAGTTCAACAGCATAATATGCGGCACACAGAAGGGAAAGCTTAAAGAACAGCTGTGGGAGGCGGTCAATGTATGCAAAAGTTGTCCATACAGTACCAGCAAATAATGCAGTAGCAAGGGCCATAGCCACACTCATACCTGTAAGAGGATTGTTAACTTCTTCCTTTGTCTGATTGCCGATATAAAAGGCAAGACCGACAAAGAATACTGTCATTACAAGATTAAGAACTACATAAATCATTTTTCAATCCCCCTACCCCTGAACCTTTGCAACAAGCATTGTAAGGTCGTCATGAAGTCTCGTATCAGCGTTATAGCTCATAACAAGATTTACCATATCATTAATAAATTCCTCAGGATCTTTTGCGGCACCTTTTTTAATGGTATCAGTAAAGAGTTCTGTATCCCCAAGTTCAACTTTATCAGCATTCATAACCTCCGACACACCGTCAGAAGCCATCATAATCATATCACCAGAGAACAGTCGCTGTTCGCTGACTTCAACTTCATCAATTGGAATAATACCTACAATCGAGCAGTTAGATGTAAGAGATTTAATTCTGTAACCTTCAGGAGATCTTGTTACAACAATAGGATCCGACATGGAAGCGTTTACATAACGGATAGTCATTTTCTGAGTATCAATAATGCCCATAAAAAGTACGGTATATTTATCCTGCAGGTGCATTCCCTTAATGGCTTTATCTACAGCCTGAATGATTCCAGGAAGATCTTCTTTATTTTCCTTGATTTTTACAGTATTCATTACAAGTCCCATGACAAGAGCTGCCGCAAGACCTTTACCGGAAACATCTCCCAGCATGACCAGTGTTTTATGTTCGTTAATCGGAAGAACTGTATAATAATCCCCGGAAACATTAATAAGCGGACGGAAGTATGCAGCAAGCTTAAGGCCTTTAATTACAGGCATTTTTGGAGGCAGGAAGGATCTCTGAGTTTCGGCCAGCTGCTCCCATTCCTTTGAAAGTTCAGAAATTTCTGACAGCCCCGAAATAGTTGCCGAACGAAGCTGGAATCGTGAAAATTCTTCAAAAAGCTTTGGAAAAATTTCCATATCAAACCGCCTTGTATAACGGCAGAACACATAAAGGTGCTTACCGTTATCAGCAAGGAAGAATCCACGGGCATCCTTTGATTTTGATACAATGCCGTAAGTTTCACCAAGAAAGAATACACCGTCACCCCAGCTTACAGGGTAATTGTGCTCCATTTTTTCTATTAATGCTTCACTGGATGTAAGTCTGTTAGGACTGTTATAAAGAACATAGTTATTAACCCGGTCAACATAAAGAACAGAGCAGTCAGCCCTTTCTTCCAGAATTGTGCCGATGAGAGTGTAGAAATCTTCAGAAGAATAACACTGCCTCAGTTTTTCTGTAAATTCCGTAAGAAAGGCAGTCGCCCCCTTTCTCATAATGTTAAATTCAAGGCTTATACGAACCATTCCGTAAATCATACTTGCAATAAGAAGCAGAATACAGAACAGAACAGCTGTTACCGTAGAAGGAAAAGAATTTGAGTATGTTACAAAGTCATTGATTTTTGTCTGCGGCACAAGGAAGATTGCCAGCAGAAGAAAGATAATAGCAATAACGATGTAAACTAAGGTAAGATAAAAACGTCTTCGAGCCTTGAACATTAAAAACTCCCATATAATCAGAAGCCAGAAATATCTCTGTCTTCATTTTTTTGCAATAATACCCTCATCCCCAAAAAAAGGCGGGAGTATTATAACATATTATCGGTCTGTTTAAGTTCAAACATAATAAACAAAGACTTACTTAAGCATAGATTTTGTAATCTTATAAGCAGAAGCACAGTTATGACAAACGATTTCTATTGGTTCAGGATCATTTGCAATAATATCAGCTACTTCAGCCGCAGGAAGATGCTTAATGTGATTTGCATAGTATTCAGCACTGCATGGACAATCAAAGTCAATGTCTCTGTTAAGAACAGCAGAAGGATTAAATTCACGGAAAAGACCATAAATTACATCTTCCATATCACCGCCGTCAGCAAACCATTTGCCTATTGAAGGCATAGCCCTGAAAGCATTCTCTACTTTAATAAGAAGCTTTTCTGACTCTTCATCCTTATCATCCTGGGCATTCTCTACCTGTTCAGTCTTTAGAAGAGAATATCCCCCGGCTTTTGGCATTACCTGAAGAAACATTCCGCCAGCACCAATAACTCTTCCCTGCTGGTCAAACTGAATGCTTGTATTAAAGGCTGTGTGAGTCTGTTCACTCTGATCAAAGTAGTACGCCAGATCCTGAGAAATATTTTTGTATACAATAGGAGTCATACCCACTTGAGGAGCTTTCATTCCTTCACCCATGCGACTGATTGTTAAAGTACCTTCACCAAAAAAAGGTGCCAGATTCCAGCCTTCAACAGGTCTATCAAGAGGAATCGGATTCTGAAGCAGATGACCGCGAACATGTCCAGCACTGTCAGCCTCAACAGAAAAACCAACAGCAGGCCCATTTGTTTCATAGCGGAAAGTAAGGTGTTCCCGCCCCTTCATAGTAGGAATCAAAAGAGCAGCACAAAGTTCAGCCTGACCAAGAAGCAGAGTTTCAAGAATACCCAGGTGATGATTTGCCCGCATCTGGTTAACAAGCCGTGTTCCGTTAAAAAAAGCACCGCGGATCCGTCCCTCAGCCATAACAAACATGGTCATTTCATCTTTGTGAATAGAATCTAAATGTTTTAAAAGTTCTTTATCAGTAATTTCAGCCTTAATCATGCTATTAATATACAGAATTTTTTAAATATCGAGAATAGAAAAAGGGCGTTTCCCCTCCGGGGCCGCTACGTTCCGGGTTTCGCTAACGCTGCATTGCCTCCACTTCGTTCCGGCAACGGCTCCGCCGCCCTGCACATCGCTAACGCAGCGTGCCTGCACGCAGCAATCCCTAACGCAAATTAAAATAATTAAGCAAGACTTGTCCAAAATCGCACCGGGATGTCACAATTTGAGAATTGGCCAGAGCAAGGTTAACGCCACCAAAAATTGCAGGTCATTTTACAACCGATGCTTAATTAGTGTGTATTATTTATTCACCCATCCACCCTTTAACGAACCAGATAGATCTTTGAAATCTTTTAGAGCTTTTCCGGCTTGCAAACTTGTTATTACCGGTGTTGATGTATCAGGTTCTTTCTGGTAGATTTCCCGCTCAATTATAGTTTCTGCTTCCTTAACTTTATTAAGTGCCAGGAATTGTGCAAGGAAACTGCATATAGGGAACCATATTGGTGAAAGAAATGCTGCAATAAAAAATCCAGGGATACCTCCAGATGATGGTTCTTTTATTAAACATATTAACCATATCAGGATAACTGGTCCTAGTATTATCCCCCAGAAAATATAACCTGCACTCATCATTGTACTATTCCACTTATCTTTATATTCTTCCGAGTTAGAGTATTGATAAGCTTTTATTCTTAATTTCTGAGATTCTGATAATGGATACCCATCATTCCAATATAATTTTAGATTCCTGTAATTTCTTTCAGAAGGATGATCTTTCTTATAGATATTAAGAAGCTTATCTAAAAAAGCTTTTCGTTCTTTAGCCTGATCAAGTTCTATTTGTTTTAAGGATTTTTCAGTATCAGTTTTGGCCTTATACAATTCTAAATCTAATTCAATTAGTCGGTGTGCAAGATATATTCTTTCTGATAAAACATTTTGCCACAGATCTGCGTAAAGATATTCAATACTTAAATTTTCCATATTTGATACTCCCATAAAAAGTCAGGAACAAATCATCAGATTTGAGAGTGACTTTTTAACGTGCATCTGCAACGAAGTGAAGATGCGCAAACAATAAGAAAGTTTGCAACGCAAACTTTACAAAGATAAAAACTTGCACTATTTCTGCAAGTTTTTATCTTAATTCTCCCATAAAAACTAGACAAGCTTAGTATAGGCATATTACTGTGTCATATACTGTCCCTGCTTGACCCCAGTAACTTTCATTTTACTGGTTTTAATTTGGGTAAGATTTTCATGTGATTCACAGCTTTTTTTTCGGTAAGATTTAACGTGATTCAATTCGCTTACTTTCCAAGCAAAACAAAATTGTGTAAAATGCTCCCATAGCAGTTCGAAATTCCATCCTGCTATTAAAATATTAAAACTAGGAGCTAAAAAATGTCTCGTTCAGAAAAAGAACTTGAAGGCGTAACTCTGCTTGGTAATCAGAACACTAAGTACTGTTACGACTACTCTCCGGAAGTCCTAGAAAGATTTCCAAACAAGCATCCGGACAACGACTACATGGTCACCCTTAACTGCCCGGAATTCACTTCCCTCTGTCCAAAAACAGGCCAGCCTGATTTTGCAGAAATCAAAATCAACTACATTCCTGATCAGTTCATTGTTGAGTCTAAATCACTCAAGCTGTATCTTTTCAGCTTTCGTAACCACGGCGACTTTCACGAAGACTGTGCAAACATCATCATGAAGGATCTGGTAAAGCTTCTCTCTCCAAAATATCTTGAAGTAGAAGGAATCTTTACTCCCCGCGGCGGCATCTCTATCTACCCTTTTGCAAACTACGGAAAGCCGGGCACTGAATAC
>JAZQNJ010000058.1:0-70237 GCA_045627285.1 Treponema sp.
CGGGATTCAAAAAATTTCAACACGGTAGAAACAAAAGAAAGAATCGCAGTTCCAATTTCAGACAAAGAAGTGAATGTTACTTTCTATTTTGTGTGCAAAAAAGAAAATGCAAAAAGGTTTGAAGGAATTATTACGGTTTGAATTGCATCAGTTTCCTATTTTCAAATGTTTTTACCAATTCTCATATCTGCGTTTTTTATCCAACGCTTTAATTTCTTTCATTTCGTCATCACTCAATTCAAAATTAGGCACAGAATAATTTTCCAAAATATGTTTTGGATTTGACGATCCTGGAATAGCAATAAATCCCGCATGAGAGATACATTGGGGGTTTATACAAAAAATTCCTCTTCCTGGCGATAATTTTTTTATTGTTCCAGAAATTGATTATGGTCTTATATTTTATTTTCCAAAGACTTCAGGAGACGACGCTAAAGATTTAAAGACTGTTTCGGTTTTTGGTTATATAAACCCGGACAGTCGTTCTGAGTTCAGGACAGAAGAAGAAAAAACTCTCGCAAAAGGTCGTGCAGAAACTATTGCTAATTATCTTATTGAAAACGGCTGTAATCACAAAGTAGATTTCCATGTTGGAGAAGGCTATACAACTAACACTGTATTCAATAGACGTGTAGAATTCCTTGTACATAGTTAAAGGTATTCTTTACTATAAATCTGCCTTGTAAAACTTTAAGAGTACCATCCTTCTTGAACGACTCAAAAGTGCCGTCCTGTGTTCCGTGGCTTGTTATCCGCGCGATGCTTCGCTCTTGCCATCATTGATTTAATTTTCTTGTATTAGCCTACACTAACAACTTGACATTGTTAGCGATATCTAACTATAATCCACCTATCTGTTACTCAGTGCTAACATGTATTAGTTACTGTTTAATCTTAACATAGCCAGGAGAAAACAAATGCCTCTATACTTGGCTCAAATTGGCGAAGAATATCTTATAAAAAAAATCGGTGGTTTTGAAGAAACAAAACATCACCTGAAAAATCTAGGATTTGTTACTGGCGCTCAAATAAGTGTAATTGCTTTTATGAACGGCAATGTAATTGTTCAGATAAAAGATGCCCGTGTTGCAATCAGCAAAGAACTGGCCGGAAAAATAATTGTGTAGGTACTGTGTTAGGCACTGGAAGGCGGCTTTGCCGGTCCGAAGGACTGAGCGTAGCGGAACCTGGAAGCGCCGACGGCTTTAGCCGGAACACCCAAAATATATAAGAGGTAGGAAATGACATTAAAAGAAGTAAAACCGGGAACAACAGTAAAGGTTGTAAAAATTTCCGGTGAAGGAGCCATTAAGCGCAGAATAATGGACATGGGTATTACAAAAGGTGTGGAAGTTTTTGTAAGAAAAGTAGCTCCTCTTGGAGATCCTGTTGAAGTTACAGTCAGAGGATATGAACTTTCGGTTCGAAAGGCGGACGCAGAATTAATTGAAGTGGAGGAAGAAAGATAAAAATGAAAATCGCACTTGCAGGAAATCCTAATGCTGGTAAAACAACATTATTTAATGCACTTACAGGTTCAAATCAGTTTGTGGGTAACTGGCCTGGAGTAACTGTTGAAAAAAAAGAAGGTAAACTCAAGGGCCACAAAGATGTGGAAATTATGGACTTGCCGGGAATCTATTCTTTGTCGCCTTATACTCTGGAAGAAGTTGTTTCCAGAAATTATCTTGTAAAAGAACGTCCAGATGCAATTTTAAACATTATTGATGGTACAAACCTTGAACGCAACCTGTATCTTACAACTCAGCTTGTAGAACTTGGCATTCCGATGGTTATTGCCGTAAACATGATTGATGTTGTTAAGAAAAACGGTGACAAAATTCATCTGGAAGAAATGTCTAAAGTGCTGGGCTGCCCTGTTTATGAGATTTCTGCCCTTAAAAACAAAGGCTGTATGGAAGCTGCCGCTGCAGCAGTAAAAGCCGCAACCGAAAACAAAGTTGTAAAATATCAGCACAGATTTGAGTCCTGTGTAGAACACGCCCTTGCCCATATTGAAGAAGCAGTTGTTCACGATTTACCGGAAGAAAAACAGCGATGGTATTCTGTAAAGCTTTTTGAACGGGACTCTAAAGTTGTAGAACAGCTGAAGGAAGCCGAAGGAATTGCAGTGGGGTCAGACCTCATTGCTCATATTGAAGATGATATTAAAAAATGCGAGTCCGAACTTGATGACGATGCAGAATCAATAATCACAGCAGAACGCTACAAATATATTGAATCGATTATTAAATCTTGCGTAACAAAGAACAATAAAGCTGGCAAGCTTACAACTTCAGATAAAATTGACCGTGTTGTAACTAACCGCTGGCTGGCTCTTCCAATTTTTGCAGTAGTAATGTTCCTGGTATATTACATTTCTATGGTAACAGTAGGGGCTGCTGCTACAGACTGGGCAAATGACGGGCTCTTCGGAGATGGGTTCCACTTATTTGGAATTGGAAATAGTGCCTATGAAGAGGCTTGCGAAGAATTTGGTGACAGTGCTGCCATTCTTGAAGCCTTCGAAAACGGCAAAGTGACTTATGTCCTTCAGGATGAAGAAACCCTTGAAGTTTCTGAGCCAATAGAGTTTACAGAAGATGATGTTGCAACAGCAAATGCAATGGTAGAAAAGTACGGAGAAGACGGCCCTGGCCCGGAAGAGTATGGAATCTGGGTTCCAGGTATTCCTGTTCTTATTGAATCCGGCTTAGATGCTATTGATTGTGCTGACTGGCTTAAAGGCCTCATTCTTGACGGAATTGTTGCCGGTGTTGGTGCCGTTCTGGGCTTTGTTCCACAGATGCTGGTACTTTTTATTCTCCTCGCATTCCTTGAGGCCTGTGGTTATATGGCAAGAATTGCCTTTATTATGGACCGTGTTTTCCGCCGCTTCGGACTTTCCGGAAAATCCTTTATTCCGATGCTGGTAGGAACCGGCTGTGGAATTCCTGGTATTATGGCAAGCCGCACAATCGAAAGTGACCGTGACCGCAAAATGACAATTATGACAACAACATTTATTCCTTGCGGTGCAAAAACTCCATTTATTGCCATGGTTGCAGGTGCAATTTTCGGCGGATCAGCCTGGGTTGCAACTTCAGCTTATTTTATTGGTGTTGCCTCAATCCTGATTTCCGGAGTTATGCTTAAAAAAACAAAAATGTTTGCAGGGGATGCAGCCCCGTTCGTAATGGAACTTCCTGCTTACCACTGGCCAACAATCGGAAACCTCCTTCGCTCAATGTGGGAACGTGGCTGGTCATTTATTAAAAAAGCCGGAACAATCATTCTTCTTTCTACAATTGTAATCTGGTTCCTTTCATTCTTTGGATGGGCAGAGGGAGCATTCGGCATGCTGGAAGAAGATCAGATGGACTGTTCAATTCTTGCTTACATTGGAAAGGGCATCTGCTGGATTTTCCAGCCACTTGGATGGGGTAACTGGCAGGCTACAGTTGCCGCAATTACAGGTCTTGTAGCAAAAGAAAACATTGTCGGTACAATGGGAATCCTTTACGGCGGAACAGAAGCTTATTCAAATATGGCAACGGTTTTCACTGGCGTAACAGGTATGTCGTTCCTTATCTTCAACCTTCTTTGTGCTCCTTGTTTTGCAGCAATGGGTGCCATTAAGCGCGAAATGAACAACACAAAATGGTTCTGGTTTGCTATTCTATATGAATGTGGATTTGCCTATGTAATTTCTTTCATCGTTAACCAGATTGGAGGCCTTTGTACTGGTGCCGTAAGTGGTGTTGGCGGAATTATTGAAGTAATTTTAGGCTTCGTAGTTTTAGCCGGTCTCGTTTACATGATATTCAGAAAAGACAAATATAGAAAATAAAAAAAAGAGGGGGAAGTCTCCCCCTTCGCGCCCACTTCGTTGGTCGCTACCTAGGGAGCGACGGCGCAGCCGTAAAAACAGTCCAGTGGACTGTTTTTAGCGAGTCTCGAAGCAGCTATGCTGCGTACGGTTCTAGCGGGCCTCAATCGCCGGCCCGCAGCGCCCGCTTTACAAATTCCTGGAGGTATTTATGGGAACTATAATTGTTGCTGCCACATTGGTTTTAATTGTTACAATAATAGTAATATCACTCTACAAAAAACACAAAAATGCCAGAAAAACAGGTACCTGCTGCTGCGGTTGTTCAGGCTGCAGCGGTGGAAAGTGTAATATGTAAGGGGATATGTCGGCCCGGAGGGGCACTCAGTAACCACCATTTATAAAATATGCTGCACTGATTGGAGCGTGTCGAAATCACTGCAGCAACGCTTTACAGGGACATAACCAGATTCTTTATTGTGAGTCAGAAATAAATTCTATGTCATATACAGAAGTTTCTCCCGCACGTTCAGGGTAAAACGTATCATAGAATCTGATTTCTTTTTTATAAGGATTGTCTTTTGTAATTCCTGAAATTTCAAAAATAACTTCTTCGTTATAATCAAAATCAAAATAATCAAACAGTGCTGGTAATTTATACAGAGTTCCACTATCTACTGGATATCCATGTGCAGTTTCTTTTAATAAATCTGTTTCTTTGTTTTCATCTTCTGTATACAACAGTTCACTGCCATCTGCTCGTATCATTTTAATTACACAAGAAGAATCCGAATTATTATAATACCATCTGCTTTCACCATTCAAAGTATAATTTGCAATAGAAATTTGTGTAATATACGGATAGATATGTGTCAATTTTATTCTGGCAGTTTTGGTATCGGCATCATAAGTTCCTTCTATTACTTTTGGACCTCTCCATACATTAACTTCTTTAGAATCCTGTCTTACTTTACCGACTGAATCTTTATAAGCAATTGAAAACTCTGCTGTTTCACTGGTACGGCCAACAAGGTCTGTTAATGAAAGCTCAAATCTGGTTTCGCCGTAATTATCATCCAAATCTGAATTCTTAAAAGCAGGAATTCTTCTAATATAAAGGGTATTGTCATAACCGTCAGAAACAAATGGCTCTGTAAGTATAAGTTCCCTGTTTTCAAAATCAACTGAATATGAAAGCTTATAAACATCAGCAAAAGAAGACCTGCGGCTTATTTCTATTGATTCATAATCTGCAGCATTAGTTCCTGTCTGCTGGTTAGTCAACGCATTCCATGCCGGCAGTTTGATTTTCTTAATTCCAGTTCCCTCTTCTGTCACTCTGACTGTAAGTACAAGTTCCAGATTTTCATCTTCATTAATGTGAACCCTTGTTTTTATGAGCTGACTTTCTGTACTGGCATCAAGAGCAGTTGCATTAAGGAAGTATGTATCAATTGATGGGGTTTCAACATCAACTATAAGTTCGTTTGATTTTATAGTTTCAGTTTTATAACCCGACATATTGGTTGCATTTAGACAAATTTGTTCTGTTCCGATTGACTGATTTTTTTGCTTAATATCTGTAAATGTTAATGTATAAGTTCCATACAGTACTTTATCTTTAAAAATAAGTGTGTCTGTAAAATCTTCAACAGTGTAATCTTGATTTTTAACTAATTCTCGATTCACAAAGTCACCACTAGATAAAATGACCTTTGTAGTATTCTGGAAGTGAGCATTTTCCAGAGTGATTTTTTCAATTCCTGCAGTTTTAATGGCTTTTGCAGAATTTGTAAGCGTAAGTGTAGATGTATAAGCGTCTGAATATCCGGCCGGATCTGTTTCATCCATAGATTTAATTATTGCACTATCAATTGTATCTTCAGAATTTCCAATATAAACTGAATCAGAGCGGACAGTAGACTCATGATTTACAAAGTCTTTAACTTTAAGACTCACAGTGCCCTCATTATCTTTGGAATATAGTAATAAATCCTTTACAAGAATTCTTAAGCTTTCAGTTTCTGTTTTTGCGTTAATAATCGGATTAATTGAATTTATAAAATTAACAGTATATGTAATTGTTTTTTCTGCATCGTTAAAAGTAACGGAAGTTGTAAAATCTTTGTCATTAGTTAATGCAACATCATTCAGCAATATTCCAAAGTTTTTCTCAATTATGAATGGAATGGAATTTCCTTTAACCTGCTGAATAATCTCGAATTTCTGAATACCAGACTGGTGTTCTTGAATTTCAAATTCCAGATTGCAGTAACCAGTCCCTTTCGAGTGATATGAAAGCCACTTTTCATTATCAACAGTAGCTAATCCAAAAACCTTTTTTTCTTTTTTGTTTGCAATATGGAAGTTGCTGACAATAGGAGGTGTTGAATCTATGATACTATCAATTTCTTTTTCTACACTATTATTCCCTGCATCATCTGTCAACGTAACAAAAATTGATGTAGAAGATAAAGAATTTTCTGACAGATCAATATACAAATACAGGCTATGATTTTTCTCTGTTGATGCAACGGAATCAATTGAAATTTTATTGCTGCTTTTTGCATATATAATTTTAGGAGAAGCAGAAGGTAATCCTGAATAAATCTCAAGATTATTAAGGGCATTATTTACATTTACACCAGTCAACTGGTCCTTTACCACAACATCAATATTTGCAACACCAGACAGCTGCTCCTGAAAGTCAATCTTTATAAATCGCTTATTAGAAGTGGCAGAATACACGGGTGAAGCTTCAGAACCATCTTCATAAACCCATGACAAATCGTTAATTACTGGTGCTGTTTTATCATATAAAATCTGACTATATAAAACCGGGTTTGAAATATTACCGCTTTCATCTTTAAACCAGAAAGTTAATGGAACATTACCTTCATCTATTTCTGTAGTAATTCCCCGCAAGTTGTAGGAATTCTTTACATTTTTCCAATTAGCATCATTAGCAGAAGGCTTATCTGCATTTTTGCTTGCTGTAGCCAATGCGTAAACAGTCTCAGATCCGATACCATCCAATCCAAAATCTTTTATATCTTTTAACTCGAAAGAAAGATTTCCTATACTCTGTTCATTGAGATAACCGTTTTTCGCAGTTTTTAAAACAATATTGTTGATAGAAGCTACTGGTGGTGTTGTATCTTTTATAAAAAGAACGTGGGCGTTTGTTCTTAATTGATCACCTATTTCTGAATCTTCTCCACTATTTCCGATTTTATCCACAGCATAAACCTGCAGATCAATAAGTCCGTCTGCAAGAGAAGATATATCAATAGTTCCTAATAAACCTTCGTCAGAACCTGTAATTTCTGAGAAGGTTTTACCGTTTTCAAGGGCAGAAGGAATCGAACCTGGAATGTATTCATATTCAATAAAATCCATTGGTTCGCCTGTGAAAGAATCCAAAGAAGAAATTAAAGTTTTTGCTCTAATAAAATAGCTCAAAACCTGTTCTTCGTCTGGAAGGTCTTCTTCACTAGCAATGTCCCCTGCCCTTAAGTAAAAAAAAAGCGAATCTGCCGAAGTTCTGTTTCCTAAGTAAGCAGTATATGAACTCAAATCCTTTGATGTAGGATTTATATCAGCTTTATCAAACTCAAAGGGAGAAGTCACTCCGGCGGAAAAGGAAAGCAATGATGGTGGGTTTTCATCTTTCTGACTGCTTGTAGTAAATGTCAGTGTAAAATCCTTACCCATAGAATATCCCAAAGCGTCAACAATCGAACTGTCAATTGTTATTTCGTGAAGGGAATTTTCTGCAAGATAATAGTTTTCAACTTCATTTGATTTTAATGGAAGAACAAGAACACGTCCTGTATTTGTCGCAGAATCTAAATCCTGAAAATATGGAACATCAAATCTATTGCTGATATCAACATAATCAAGAGAACCAAAAGTTCCACTTGAGCGGTGTCTGATTGTAATCTTGCTTGAAAGGCCATCGTCTGTTGCAAAATTGCTTAATGGCAAAGGTTTTGAGAATGCAATTTTAATTGTTTTATTAATTGGAACTGCAGACTTATTTGCAGAAGGATCACTTTCAACAACAGAAATCTTATTTGCACATACAGGAACAATAACAATGTTATTAAGCTTTTTCTTAATAGTTACAGTTGTGCTTGGTTTCAGTGCCGCTTCATTGCTTTCGCTCTGATTTTCGCTATCGCCAAAGGAAACAACATCATAAGTTAATGCATGGGCATTTAATATTTCCAGCATTTTCTCTGAAGTATACATAACTTTACTGTTAGAACTGTTTAAGTCAAAAAAAGATGAAAGTGTATTATCGTCATCATCAGGAGTTGGATCCCACAAATCATCAGTAAGAAATGCGTACCATCTGTAAAAACCATATTCATCTGCAGTAGTTGCAGTGATATTAAATGGTACCCCGACTTTCTGCTGAGACCTTCCATTTGGCTCAGTTGTTCCCATTACATTAGGAACCGCAAAACGAACATTTGTTTCTATCTGTTCTGCTTTAGCCTCAAAGACCTCTTCCTCAATATTTTTGAAAAAATCATCATTATTCATCCAGTTTTCACAACCAGCAAACACCAGCGTAAATAACCCTAACAACGAGATTTTTTTCAAAAAAGCAATGCTCCTTGAATTTTCCATATCTTTCCTCATTTGCTTATTTGAATTCCTTATTTAATAAAGTTTTTAAACTCATAAAATCTTTTATGATTGTATCTTCAGCCTGCATTTCAAAACTAAGTTCTGCACCAGGAACGCTTACAGGTTTATATATTTCATGTGACAGGGATGTAGGATAGAAAGCAGCTGTTCCTTCCTTCGATGCATTAATCCATTGCTCACTTCCGGTCTTCCAGCCTTTAGTAAATCCTGAATCTGTTATGGTAATCTCTAACGGCATCCAGCAATACCCATCGTGAACAAAAACGTTTTCCGGCTTTGCAAAAATCTTAATATCTTTTTCTTTAACTCCAGAATTAAAAGCCATATAAATATGTCCTGGAATTGTTATGAATCCCGTTTCTATTCCACAGGCTTCATATATAGAACAGAAAAGAATAGAAAGGTCGTCACAGTCTCCGCCACGGAACATTAAAGTCTGATATGGAAACTGAAGAAAGTCAATCGAGGATGTGCCAATGTTATCAGAATAAGAACTTACAGGGTCAATTACATAATTTATTCCAAACGTATTTAAGGAATCGAATATAGCGGCAGCTCTCTGAATATTGATTGGAATTCCGGATTTTTCTTCATACGGCCGGATTGCACTTAAAACTCTTTTTGCATAATACAATGCTGCCGGATCTTTTTTTGAAACAAATACAGAAGCCCTTCTGTCATCATCCCAGCTCATTGCATTTCTATTGCAAATCAAAAGTTCAACAGGATACTCTTCCTGCTTTAATGCCCCTAAATAATAATATTCAACAATCACAGTTCCATATGTTGGAGTATGCTCAGTTAAATCAAGAATTTTATCGTTAAAGAAAGCTGTCAATTCCACTGTCTGAGTTTTACCTTTTGATATGGATTCAATTTCCTGACAAACAGAAGGCTGAGACATAAACTGACTCTGATAAAAACTTACCTTTACATCTGTAATTTCGCCATCTTCAGTGTTTGTAATATTAATACTTCCAAAAGAGTTTGTTTCATACCAGGAATACAAAACCGGAAAAATCGGATTAACTTCAATTATCTCGAACCCAGCCTTCTTGCCTTTTCCAAAAGCTTCCGAAAGGTTAATAGTAATACCAGAAGATAAACCGACTCCGTTAAAGACTTTTATAGGCTTACTTGCGTATTGAGAGTAAGAAACGCTTGAAGCAGATGCAAAAACAGGAGAAAGCTTATATATAAAAGAAAGTCCTCCACCAAATGAATAGCCCTGAAGAGTATCTTTTGATTTAACGGCATAGGAACGATGTACTCCACCTTTTCCAAAAGCTTCCATCTCCATTCTGTCATTTATTCTAAAATTCAATCCAAGACCGGCGGCACCATTAAGAACAGAAATCGAACTGTCATTTTCAAGAAGTAAATTGTCATAATCAAATTCCGTAAAAACATTAAAGAAACTGACCGGCTTTATTGATAATTTTACTCCAACCCCTAAACCCAGCTTTTCATACTCATAACCAAAAGGATATTCAATACCAGGAGCAATTGTCAGATTGAACTCAGGACCTTTTGCATACAAACTGAAAAATAAAGAGAAAAAAGACAATGCAGATAATAGAAATCGCTTTTTCATTATTTTTTACTGTTCCATTTCTGAGTTAATTTTTTTCATACCAACTATAGCCGAATTATTATCCGGTTGAATAGCAAGTGCCCTTTTGTACCAGCTGGTTGCCTGTTTTAAGTTACCCTGAGTTGAATTAATGTTTCCAAGATTTACCATGGCAGAAACATTATTTTTTGCAGCGGACTTCTCAAAGGTTTCAACTGCTTTTTTATACTGCCCAGAGCGAACGTAATACATACCAAGCTTATTAAGTAAAGCCGGAGTTGCCCCCTCATTTGCTATACGATTCTGCATATCTTTAATAAGAGGTGTAAATTCTACATCCATATATTTTTTAATTGCTTTATCACAATCAGTTTCAAGAGCAACTTGAGACGGTTTCATAATTGTTCCAATATTTTCACTGAACCCTGCAGAAGGATAAGAGTTCCAGGCTTCTTCAACAGAGAAGAATTCAACATCTTCTTCAGATTTTATAGCCTTATTTATTGTTACAAGACCAGCATTCCAGCTTTCGTAAAAACCTTTAGAAAGATTTTTCATAGATAACGGAAGATACGCAGAATCCTCAATTACAAGAACACGATCTTCGCTGGAAAACATATTTGTAACTTTACTTGAATCAAGTTCCAGATCTACAGCAACTATAAAATCCTCTGCACATGGAATATAAGCAGTTGAAATACCAACAGATTCCAATAAAGACATTAAAAGAATTCCAATTTCATCTGCATCACCAGACTTGTAAGCCATTGTCTGAAATGGATATTGAATTGAGTCCAAGTCCTCATCAGCAAGGTGATATTCATTATATGGAGTTTCACTATCAGGAACATATTCTATTCCATAAAGCCTTAAGCCTTCAGCCATATAAACTGCAAACTGAAGATTTCGATTCAACCCTGTAAATAGTTTATTTCTGCCAATTCCCACCAGATACTTAGAAAGTTCCAGTACTTCCTGAGAACCGGAAGTTACAAAACAGGCAAGACTGCTTTTATCAACCCAGCTCATCTGATTTCTATTGCGAACAGGCACAGAAACCGGAGTTACAGAAACTCTTTTCTGACCAAGAAGCTCATATTCTACAACTACCTGACCAGGAAGCTTTCCTTCTTCCGTAAACTGTTTCATGTTTTCGTTAAAGTCTGCCAGCAGATCAAATTCCTGTTTACGGAATCTCTTAATCTTTTTTGCAGAACCACATTCAATTTGTGAGGCAGTAAAGCCTTCACAAAGGAAGCTTACCTTTACATTTGTAATTGTTGCTGATTCTGTATTTCTGATTGTAATAGTACCAAAAGGATTTTCCTTATACACTTTATGCATCAAAGGATAAATGGAGTCTGCTGTCAAAACTTTAGTACTGATTTTTTCTTTATTTTTTGATGTATTGATTACAAATTTTGCTTCGATTCCTGCTGTTAAACCTGCAATTCCTGGATTTCCAAAATACGAATTATCCTGAACCATAAGATAGGAAGCATTTGCACCAATTATTAATGAAGGATTTACTCTAAAACCTAACTGAGCCTGAAAATTATAATAAGGGGTGTTCAATTTATCCTGACCAAGAGTCATAATACAGGCACCGCCACTAGCAGAAGCACCAATCTCAAGTCTGGCCAGAGGATAATAAAAAGCTCCAAGCTGCACTCCCAATGGAATAGCAGAAAGATATTTTGGAGAAGCAGGATCCAGTAATTCTGCATTTGCCTTTTGCAACATAAAGTAGCCGCCCTGGACCCCTGCGTTTAAACAGTCAAAAAAGTTTATACCTGCGTTAACAAAGCCTCCCCCGGCCAGGTTATTAAACTTTACAGTACCGTCTGTATATCCTGGAAAAAGTAAAAAGGGATCTACACTTAAAGTTATTTCCGCAGAGAAAATATTTAAGGAAACTAGAAGTGATAAAATTGTTGTCAGTATATATTTTTTAAATTTCATGTTTTTCTCCAGTGTTTTATAGGAATTATGATTTTGATGAATCAGCAGTAATTTCTCCTGTAGCCTCTGCAGGTATTTCAGTACTCCTAATAAACTGGCGTCCACTTGGAGTATCATATCCAAAATACCATGTGTTATAATTTTTTGTGTTAACGATATATTCATAAGACATAAGAGGTGTTGTAATACCTTCTTCGTAGAATAATGGAGCAAATACGTCATTTGTAACATATCCAGAATAAACTCTATAAGTAATATTTGAATATGTTTTATCTAGCTTTACAGCATATTCATATTGCTTCAATTGATTATTCTGAATGCCCACTAAAAATCCGAAAGTTCCTGCTTTATTCTGTTTTTTATAATCATTATAAATCGTAACTGTAAGGTAAAATACTCCGGCAGGTAAAGATTCATTTTCAGTTACCAATGTTGCAATTGTATTATTGTTTTCATATTTGATTTTCATTGTTCCAGATGTACAATAATTGTACTGAGTTGAATCAGACGGGTAGAAGGAATTAGTATATGTATACTGTTTGTAAAGGTTTAATGTATAGTCTACTACTTTTACATCTGTATTTGATTTTAAAGTGAATTTAAAATCAATATCTCCATAACCTTCACCGTTACCCTTTATTACATACGAAGCATAGTAAGTAACATTTTGCTGAATATCAGCTTTCTGTATACAAACAGGAGTATCGCCTAAATCTTTATCAAGATGCCATCCGCTAAACGCATAGCCTGATTTTTCAATATTGTGTCCGTTTGGAAGTGCAAAATCTTTGTCATCTAACGTATAATATTCTTTTGGAGCAAAATCATTAGTCCAGCTTCCACCGTTAAGATTGTATGTAATAGTATGCAATTCATTAAAATCTTCCTGGGGAATAAACTTTTCTTTTTTGCTTGTCAGATTATCAGCAATAATGACAACATCTAAATAGGTATAACAAATATAGTTTTCTTCAGAGCTACCTCTATAAAAATTAAGTTGCAGTAAATAATTACCACTACGACAATTTACCTTACTGAAGTTAACATATTTTTTATCTGAGTTTTCACCATCGCCATCAAAGACTGTTAGTGATACAGGATCTTCGATTTGAGTTTCTTCATAATTCTTAAACAGAGCTTCTACTTTGCAAAGATTACTTAAGGCAGATGGAAAATATACTTTTACATCTAAAGAACCAGTTCCTTCATCAGCATAAGAAGTAAGCTGTAAGTTAAATTCCAGAGTATTATTTCCAGAAACAACAGTCTTTTCTATAGAATCTGACAATTCAGCACCATTAACTTGAGCTGTAATAACAAATGTATATTCTCCAATTTCCAGCTGAATTGGTTTATTAATTGCCGCTTCTTTACTGTTCCATGTACCAAGGACCACAGGTTCTGAATTTTCTTTTTGTGCAGTTAATTTAATGTCAGAAATATTTGAATAATCAATGTTCGGATTTATAGTTCGGGCAGAGAAATTATCAAAAGAGATTAAAATAACTGCAGAATCTTCAATAGCAGAATCTTTTGTTAATACAGAATTGTTACAAGAAATAAAACTTGTTATTAAAAGAGAAAATAAACTTAAAGAAAGAAAAGCTTTTATCTTCATAAAACACCTACTCAATTTTAAGAACAAGTTCTGCAGAAACCGGATATTTAGTAGTGTTTTTTTCTGCAATTACAAAAATTTTATAAATACCGGCATTCATCGAAATTGTATTAATCGTCATATTAGCAGTATGTTCAGAAACCTCTGTTCCATTAATGAACCATCTGTAATAATCAAAACCGTCTGTGGCAGTAAAAGTATAAAAATAACCAGTATTCCCATAATCAACTTTAATATCAGACGGATCGTTTAAGGAAATTGAAACCATAGTAACAGTAGAAGAAACCCGCCATGTTGCTTCGTAGGCAGCATTTTCTGTAACTGTGGCTGGCAATGCAGGTTCCCATCCGGCAAAACTAAAGCCTTCCCGTGTAGGTTCTTCTAACTCTGGAAAAGGTGAATCCTTTGAACGTACATATGGTGTATCTGGAGTTCCATTATTGCGCTTGATAATAATTGTATACATTACTTCATCTTCACCATCATCGTCGTCATTGCCCCCGATTGATGGATCTGAACCCGGAGTTTGAGGAGTATCATCTTCTGGATCATCATCACCAGGAGTTTCAGGAGGATTATTTTGTCCGCCACTTGCTGCATCTTCCCATACAGCTTTATAAGTGCCCTGATTTTCAGAAGTAATGGCTGTCGGAAGCTCTTGCACAGTCTGATCGTTCCAGCTCCAGTTTTTTAATCTTTTATTTTCATAGACAGGAATTTCAAAAACCGGATCTTTTCCGTATCTGATTAAATAGTTTTTTTGCCGGGTTCCGTCACTGAATGTACCGCCATTTGCATCCAGTATTACAGAATACTTATTGCGGTCATACTTAATTTGAACAATTGTATTACCTGTCTCATTAATTGTTTTCTGATTAAATGAAACAACTGAAAATCCTGAATATTCTTTAGCCACCGCTTCAGTATCTGTGTTTATTATACCTTCCAGGATTTCTCTTTCATATTCAATATATCCTGAACCATTACTATTCTGCTGAAGATGAATTACAGTGTAAGAAGCTTTTTTTACCACATCGTATCCAGTAAGTTCTTCAGGCGGATCTACCAGACACGAAGCAACGAAAAGAGGAAGAATTATTAATGTTAAAAACAAATTACTTTTTTTCATCTTCTAATTACCTGCCGCATTTCGTACAAGACGAATACCGCTCTTTCCATCAGATGTTGGTCTGATTCCAGGAGCAAAATATTTGTTTGAATCAGTATTTATTCCTGCCTGACCACCCTTTATTCGATGATTGCCAGAAACAGAACTTGAAAGTCCTAAGTTTTTACCTGCATCATAGTAATCTGCAAAACACCATTCGCTGGCATTTCCTAAAGAATCATATATTCCGTTCATAGGAAGCTTAGACCCGATTGGTAAAGGAGAATCTTTAATAACGGCATATTTATCTAAGTTAGTTGGGGGATTATAGTATTCTTGTTTTGATTCTATATAATGTCTTGCACCATATTTAATTTTTATTTGTAAACTGTTTGATAAATACTGGTCACGGGTAATATTTCCTGCATAATATTGTGCCAGATTTGCCTGTTCCTCAGCCAGATAACCAGGAGTTGATGTGGTAGGCTCCTCTGTAGTCCACTGTTGAATGATGGAATACAATGTCTGGTTTTCTATAATTCTGGAATTTGCCCATCCTTTTGAATCTTTTCCTCCACGGACAGCATATTCCCATTCTGCTTCGGATGGCAATCTGAAACCATTTTTAGAATAATCACAGAAAACTGATTCTTCAGAAATTGTATAACATGGAGCATAGCCCATTCGTTCACTTAAGCGGTTACAGAAAGTAACAGCATCAATCCAGCTTACAATTGCAGGAGCAAGTCCTTTTCCTTCGTAAGTTGTATCCATTACAATACTGTACAGCTGGTTTGGAATTTCATAAATTAAAAAGTCATATGCTGGAATAGAAATTTCATTACCCGGTGCAAACAAAATATCTTTAATATCATCTGGAGCCCACGACTTACTGGTATATGACCCCTGCTTTGAATAGCCTTCTTTCCAACCGCTTACTGGTGCTTTATCTGTATTATAAACAGTATTTTCCCATACAATTTCCATCTTTCTATCACTGTTATCAACGATAGTTCCAGCTTCAACAACATTTTTGAATTTGAAATAGTTTGTCAAATTAACTGCATCAATAATAAAAATACAATCAGAATCATCTGTTCCAAAATTTCCCTGGAACCAGTCGGCAACGCGAATGTCTTTGTTTGAGAAAACTTCAGAAGTCTGGTAAGCCTCATCCTGCAATTTTACATAGGCTTTATAATTCTGAAGGGCTTCAATATTATCAATTACAAAGTGAGCCTTTCCTTTTACAGAATCATATTCATAGCTGTAATTTCTTTTTTCGTTTGTATCTGTATAATTTATTTCTTCTCTACGAGCTTTCCAATCTACAGAAAGTTCATAACAGATTTCTGGATTTGTTGTAGAAGCAAAACCTATTAAAATGGTTTTAATATCATCGTCTTCTGAATCTGCCACAATATCCGGATATGTAAATGATGCTTCAAGCTTTCTGAATTCAGGTTGAGCAAAACTGGCATTATCAATTACAGCTTCTTTTGGTAAAGCATCGTATACCCATTTTGCATAATAGGTTTTATTTTCTCTTTTTGATTTTGGAACAATTTCTTCGATTGCCACAGCCGAAGCAGATGGATCTGGAGATTCATACCATCCTCTGAACATTGCGTTTTGACGGGTAAGTTCAGTTCCTTTTGGCAATGCAATACCGGTTGAATAAATATAAGTATCAGGAGGGAGATAACCGTCTTTATAACCAGGCACTGTATTAATACCTGTACTATTTCCGTCCTTATCTTTTAACTCAGTCTGGTTCAAATCAAAAGTGATTGTATAAACATCTACAAAATCATCAGTGCTCAGGTTAATAACTCTTGAGGTATTTTTATTTTCTGTTATGTAAAGCAGCTGGTTATTTGTTGCCAAAAGCTGAGTATAGCTTCTGTCTGCATAAAAGGTTGTAAGAACATTATACGAGCCAGAATTAAGTTCTTCAGTTATAAATAATTTAAGCTTATCATCTGTTTCTACGGCAGAAATCATTTTTTCCTGAACGGCAAGGGCATTATTTGTGTAATTATAAATTGCCACTTTTGCATAACGGGCATAGGTTAATTCAGGATATTCAAAAGTAAGTTCGAACTTACCTTTATTCTCAAAAGTATAATCATCAATAGTAACCTTAAAAGAAACAGAATTATTTTCCCCTTCTTTTATCTCTATATCCGAAACACTTCCTGTATATTTTTCTGAAGGAGACAACAGAACTATATTAAAATCCCATGTTCCAAGGCTGATTGGCATTCGTGCAGAAAGCAGTTCTTCATAACTGTTCCAGGTTCCAATTCTTTTTGTTACACCTTCTGATTCACCGGTAATGGTAATGTAATTAATTTCAGAAAAATTACTCTCCGGAAAAGCAGATCTTTGTTCCGAAGCTTCTCCAAGATTAAATGAAACGGTTGTTTCCGAAAAATTGTCCTTACAGGAAAAAACAAGCAATGACGAAAAAACTATGACAAATAAAAATTTTGATTTCATTATTCTACCACCTTTACCGTAATAGAATACGAATAGATAATACTGTTTTTCTTAGCATAAGCAGTTACCATATAAACGTTTTCCGGCTCGCCTGTAAAATCATGATGGAATGTATTTGAAGACCCTGTTTGCTTATCGTTGTTAATTGACCATTCGTATGAATCAAAACCATCAGTAGCTGTAAATGTATAATCCAAGCCAGTGTTATTAACAGTTACTTCAAACAACGATTCACTTTTCTGTATCTCCACCAGATTTGTAGAAGTCCACATTGCTGTATATTCTGCATTTCCTGTAACCCGGTACATAACTTCAGGATCCCAGCGTAAGAATAAATATCCTTCCCTCTCCGGCACAGGTGCTGCCATTTTCTGACCATTTTTATAATCATATACCTGCACAACCGGATTTCCGCTTTCGTCAACATAACCAAGATTAAAAGTTACTTTATATGTATTTCGTTTATAGTAAATATTGATTATGGTAGATCCATCAGATTTGATGGTCTGCTGAGTAAAGGATTGAGCTTCAAAACCATCGTATTTTTTGGCAGCGGCTGATGTTGAATCATCTGTCTCACCATAACAGTATTCAGATTCAAAATATTCGTAATCAGAAGAATCAAGTTTTTCCTGATAATGATTCACAGTATACGCAGTTCCAGAAGCCGCAGTCCATAATGCCTTGAATGTTTTGTTTTCTGTAAAAGTGGAAGGTAATTTTTTATCTTCAGTATCCCAGCCGGCAAAAACATATCCTAAACGTTTTGGAGATCCGATTACCAGAGATTCTTCATATACACCGGTGACCGAAGTTTCTATCCCTTCTCCACCATCTAAATCAAAATTAAATGTATAAGAATCTCTGTCGTATTTTATTTCGATAACCGTTGTACAAGTAAATGCAATTACCTTCTGATCAAATGACTGTGCCGTAAACCCTTTATATTCTTTAGCAACGGCTTTTGTTAACTCCTCTGCTTTTGCAGTAATACATTCAGTTTCTATTGGAGTATATCCGTTTTTGTTAACTGACTGAATTAAATGACGTACGGTATAAGATGCTGTTAAATCAACCAGCTCTTCCTTGCCTGCCTGATTGTTTACTGGAGGTTTATATAATTCATCGTATAAATCACAGGAAAAACAAACAAGTGAAACTATGATAAAAAAAACTGGAACAAACTTTTTCAAATAAACACCTCTCGGTTGAAATACCAGCATTCTTAATGGCTGTCCAAAACTTGAGTTGCCGTGCTGAATAAACTTATGAAAATCACTGCCGCAACGCTTTCTATGAACATAGCTTTCTTAATAATGGACTTCCCCGTATTTTACACTGATTCAACTTTACTCTACAAGACAAATATATATTAATTATGCTAGTATCAGTTTACATAGGATTTATATTGAAGATATATGATAAAAAAAATCGCAGTTTCTTTCTTTTTTTTAATTTCGCTTGTTACTCTATTCAGCTGTCAGCAGGAGACAATCCAGGAATACAAAGTAAGTTTTAATTCAACTTATGATACAGAACATGTCCCTGGAGACCTGATTCTAAAAGCCGGCGAAACCTTATTGGCAGAACAAGTACCAGAATTAACCTGGGAAGGATTTGTCTTTACAGGATGGTATGACAATGACCTGAAAGTAATTCCTGGCATTTATACAGTAAATAAAGATGTTGAACTTAAAGCAAAATGGACAACAAACAGCGGCATAAAATACACCGTACAATACTGGATAGAAAACCTTGACAACTCAGCAGAGGCTCCAGAATACCTTTTAAATGATAAAGTAACTCAAAAGGGTCCTTATAACGTGCTTACTTCTGCCCGGGCAAAAGATTATCCAGGTTTTACTGTAAAAGATTTTGACCAGCAGCTTATTGTCGCAGACGGCTCAACTATTGTTGATATTTATTATACCCGCAACACAAACACTCCATATACAGTTGAACATTATCTTCAGAATGACGACCTTACGACATATACCCTGCAGGAAAAAGACACCCAGACACTTTATGGAACTACAGGGACACAAACTAAAAGTGACACAAAAGATTATCCTCACTTCACTGCTCTTTCTCATAAAGAAAAAACAATTGCAGGCAATGGTTCAACTACAGTAAAGATTTATTATGATCTTATTCAGTCCGCAAAATATACAGTAAAGCATTATCTTCAGAACATAGAAAACGATGAATATTCAGAAGATGTTTCAAACCAGCAAACTTTAACAGGTGCAAGTGGAAAATCATCAAAAGCAATAGTAATAAAATATGAAGGTTTTTCTGCAAAACCTTTCGACCAGAAGATAATTGATTCCGATGATTCTACTGTCATCAGCATTTATTACGACAGACTTGTTTATACAATAAAATTTGATACAAACGGTGGAAGTGAAATGCCCCCTGTTCAAGGCAAATACGGAAAGGAAGTTCCTGAAATTATAGCACCTTTAAAAACCGGCTATATTTTTGCAAAATGGACACCTTCCAAGCCTTCTGAATTCAGTAAAGATGTAACCCTTAAAGCTTCCTGGCGTGAAAATTCTTTAAGTTATTATAAAGTAGAACATTATTTTGAAAATGCAGATAACGATGAGTTTGAATTAAAAGAATACGAATACATAACTGATGATGCCGGTAAACTGACAGAAGCAGAACCTAAAACTGTTGCAGGTTTTACGGCACAGACTTTTAATCAGGAAACAATAAAAGACGACAAATCCACTGTTATAAAAATCTACTATAAGAGAAACATCATAACATATTCATTCAATACGGCCGGTGGCAGCACTATTGGCAATATAACCGGTAAATATGGAACTTCGGTGCCTGTAGTTTCTGTTCCGTTAAAAGAAAACTTTGCATTCAGTCAATGGAATAAAACAATTCCTCCTGTCTTTAAGGAATCTCTGGAATTTACAGCACTCTGGACTCCAGACAGAACAGGAATTGAAGTAAACAAGAATATTGCAACACAGACAACAATTGAATTTTCTATTACAGAAACTGAAGATAAAATTACCTTTACAGTTCCAGCTTTATTTGAATCATACAAGTGGTTTCTGGATGGGGAAAGCATTCCTGGTTATTTGAATTTTAAAACAATTGTCAAAAACGAACTTGAAGAAAAAACACATCATATTATGGTTCTTGTCAGAGATGAATATGAATATTACTACTCTGCAAACGTAACTTTTTCAATAAGCTATTAGGGAGATATTTAAAATGAAAAAATTATTCAGTGGTTGTCTTCTTATATTTTTTCTTTTTTCATTAATTGCCTGTAAGCAGCAGGAGGATTTAAACTCAACTGCAGATAAGCTGTGTTCCATCACTTTTTCAGCATATAACGGATCTAGTGATTCTAATTCCAGACAGATAGGAAACTATATTCAGGATTTTGAATGGGATGATATCAATAAAATCGTTATAAGATATACAGACCGTTTCTTTATTGTAAGGGAACTCAAAACCTGGACAACTGATTCTAATAAAAGTGCCAAAGCCAAAATGGAATCAGATACCAACATAACACTGGCAGCTGGGACATACACTTTTAACATTGAAATGTATGACCAGGAAAACCTTGTTGCAAGTGGCGTTATTTTGGATAAAGAAATTGTAAACGGAAAAAATCATCTGGCATTTTCTGTTAATCTGGATAACGAAGGTGATACAGCCCCAATTACACTTAATTTTAGCTGGGAATACAGCAGGAATAATCTTTCAAAAGCTGTATTCGGTTTGTACTATCTTAATAATCAGGACAAGCTTGTAGAAGGCTTTCAGAAAGTAGAATTACCAATAATCAACAACTCTGCAAGCTTTACAAAGGAAGACTTCCCTTGTGGCAATTATATTGTCAGATTTGATTTATATGGTGCATCTGATGAGCATCCATTAAGTTTTGTAGATTTATTAATAACAAATAAAAAACAGACTGTAATTAATATTCCACTGGGCAATATAGAAAGTTTTAACAGTGTTACTTACAAAGAGATTGAAAATATTGTATTTGCAGATAGTTCCTACACTTTACCAAGAGCAAAAAATGATTTAGAACTCTTGAGCCTTCCTGTATGTAATGATGTTGAATCTACTGATTCAAATAAAATTCTTGTCGGATGGTATGACGAAAGTGCCCCAGAAACTGTTTATACAGCTATTCCAAAAAATATTACAAAAGATCTGGTACTGCATCCAAAATGGCAGCAAAAAAGCAATGCAGAAGTTTATCTTTCTGTAGCTGAATTGTCTGATTATTTAAGTAACGGCAGTTATTCTTCTACTGTTGTTATTAACATTACTGATAAAAGTCCAAGTTTAAGTGAAATCAAGACTATTATTAATAACAATAAAAAATCAGTTAACCTTTCTTTAAAGTATTGTAACAAGCTCAGAATTATTGATGATTCATTCAAGAGCTGCACATACATTACTTCCTTTATAATTCCAGACTCTATAAATATTGTTAGAGATGACGCATTTTCGGGTTGTACAAACCTTACAACAGTTTCTTTCCAGAATGCCATTACAGAACTCGGTACAGCTGTTTTTTATAAATGTCAAAGTTTGAACTCAGATATAAAATTACCGGCAAATATTACAAGTTATCCAGATAATTTCTTTGGATATTGTGGTTTTTCTTCAATAACTATTCCATCTCAAATAGAAACAATTGGAAATGATTGTTTTGCCAATTGTACTTCCTTGAAGACAGTTCAAGTACCAGCCTCAGTTAAAAAGATTGGAACAAAAGCATTTTATAATTCTGGAATAGACTCTATAGACTTATCACAAACAACAGCTTTTATTGAAAGTGAAGCTTTTAGGGGGTGTACGTCTCTTAAAACAGTAAAACTTCCTGCCTCTTTGACTGAATTAAGTGAAAAACTGTTTTATGGCTGTAGCAGTCTGGATGCTGAATTTGTACTTCCAGATACAATCACAAAAATTGGAAAAAAAGTATTCACAAGTTCTAGTGTACAAACTATTAATCTTCCAAATTCATTAACCACTATTGGCGAATATGCTTTTGCGGCAGAACCAAATACGTACATAGGAGAAAAAAGTAATATTAAAAATATTACTATTCCAAATTCAATTACTACTATTGAAGAAGGTGCTTTTCAGAATTGTAAAATTCTGGAACAAATAGTAATTCCTGATAGTGTTTCTGAAATAGGAATAAAATGTTTCTATGGATGTTCTTTGCTTAAAAATATTACAATACCAAAGAATTTAGAAAAAATACCATCCATGTTTGCAAGTTACTCAGGTCTTGAAAATCTGGATTTCTTAAAGAACCGTAATATAAAAGAAATAGAACCTTATGCTTTTTCAAATTGTACCTCATTCCAGAGTATTACAGTGCCTGACACTGTTAAAAAAATAGGTGACAACTGTTTTGAATATTGCAGTAATCTTACATCAGTAAAGTTATCATCATCTCTTAGTGAACTTCCGGCTCAATTATTTTTGCGTTGTGCGGCTTTAAAAGCCATTACAATTCCTGATTCTGTAATAAAAATTGGCGAAAAATGTTTTGAAGAATGTACCGTATTATCATCTGTAACTTTATCTTCCAACCTTCAAGAAATCTCATACCGTGCCTTTTATGGGTTGGGAAGTTTAAATATTGTAAATTTTCCAAGTACTATAAATCTTATAGATAGTTATGCATTTTATAAAACTGGAATTACAAAGGTAACTTTATCTGGAGCAATAACAATTAAAAGTAATGCCTTTGATTATTGCCCTAACCTTACTTCTGTTACATTTAACGATGTTAATTCTGAAACAGCTGAATGCATTTTAGGTGATTCTTGTTTTGAAAATTGTCCTAAATTAGAGTCCATCAGATTACCTTCAAATCTTGTAAGTATACCAAATTATATGGCTTATAATTGTTCCACCCTAAAAACAGTAACTATTCCTCAAAATTCAAAAATAACTTCTATTGGAAGATATGCATTTTATAAAACTGGAATTACATCAATTATTATACCTGAGGGAGTTGAAACAATTGCCGATTATGCTTTTATGTACTCACCGATTACATCAATTACCATTCCTAATAGTGTAAAAACTATTGGTAATTATGTTTTTGAAAATTGTCCAGAATTAGAAACAGTCCAATTATCAGACAACCTCGAAAATATATCAAAATCCCTATTTTATGGATGTAGTAAATTAACAAGTGTAAATATTCCTTCAAAAGTCAGCGGCATTGGCAATAGTGCTTTCTACAAATGTACTTCTCTTTCAACAATTTCTATTCCAGGCAGTGTTCAAAAGATTGATTCTAATGCATTCAGCGGATGTACTTCTCTTAGAACTGTTAATTTATCTGAAGGATTACTAAGCATTGGCAATAGTGCTTTCAGCGGATGTACTTCTCTTTCTTCCATTAATTTACCTGATGGATTAACCACCATTGACTATTATGCCTTTAACAATTGTCCATCACTAATTTCAGTAACACTTCCAGACAGTATTACATCAATCAACTCTAACGGTGTTTTTAATGACGGTGTTAAATTTGTCCATCATCATTTGTCTTTATCTGGAGCTCCTTGGGGTGCAAAAACACAAAGCATAGCATGGGTTGATGCATCAAGTGTAAGTTGCACAGGCACTAATACACTACATAAAGTATGTCCGTATTGCGAAAAGTGTATTCGTTGTGGGCACAGTAATTTTGATAAATACGAATGGGAAGTTGATTCTGGTGACTATACTAAACTCCTAGGAGATAATTATATCTGGGTTTCTCAGCATTTAGAAGGCACAGGAACAGCTAAACAAACCTGGAAAGTTAATCTACCGGCCGCAATATCAACATATTATGCTGATATCACAGTTTCAAGTGGAAATTCTGATGGTAAGGGGTATTTATATTTGAAAAACACTTACTATGTTAATGGTATATATAACTCAAGTAAAACACCAAAAATCAGTTTACAAAAAGGTGAAAATACATTAACAGCAGAATATAGAAAAGAATCTACATCTACAGGTGGAGACGACTGTATTTATGTATCGCTTTTTCCTGTTTATGTTGCAAAGTAAGGGGTGTTAAACCTATTGAAAAAGATACCCGCTGTTTACACAATTATTTTTCCTGCCAGTTCTTTGCTGATTGCCACGCGGGCGTCTTTTACTTGAATTATTAAGTTTCCATTCATTACAGCAACAACGCTAATTACACAACCTGTAACAAAACCAAGATTCTTTAAGTGATGCTTAGTTTCTTCAAGACCACCGATTTTTTTAATAATATACTCTTCACCAATTTGAGCCATATATACAGGCATTTTTAACTCCAAGGTAAGATTAAAAGCAGCAATTATATGTAAATAAAAGGAGCCTTTAAGATTCCGTTATCGCTGACTAACAGATAATTGAATTGTAGTTAGTTATCGCTAACGTTGTCAATCAGTTAGTTATATTTTCCATGTTCTGCTTTACGATTCTCATTACGAACATAGCAAAAAAAAACTGACAGCGGTGATAAATACTGTCAGTTTTTTTAATGTATAAATATGGTTTAGAAAGATTAAAGCTGTCCGCCTTCAACAACAAGGCTGTCAGCATCTGAATCTTTACCGTATGTTTCGCGAAGTGTTGCTTCGTAATCTGCGTGGAAGAAGTTTTCTTTTCCAAGTACCTTGATTTCTTCATTAAGCCAGTTAAGAAGATCTGTATTACCTTTTGCAACTGCCGGAGCAATTGTATCAAGGTTTCCAAGTGAAGTTACACCTGAACCAACAAGAAAGCCTTTGTTTTCGATTGCCCATGCAAGAACTTCTGTATTATCTGTCGAAAGACCTGCCCCACGTCCATCAAGAAGAGCATTATAAGCGTCTGCATACTGGTCAAACTTAAGAAGATTTACTTCTGGATATTTTTCTGCAAAATATGTTTCTGCAGTTGTTCCCTTTGCAATAATAAGTGATTTTCCTTTAAGATCTTCAACAGTGTTGATTGGATCCTTTTCATTAGAAACAATACCAAGAGCTACCTTCATGTATGGAAGTGCAAAATCAACCTTCTCTGCTCTTTCTTTTGTTACTGTAAAGTTAGCAAGTACAATATCAACTTTTCCAGTAGAAAGAACTTCTACACGCTGAGCCGGTTCAACTGGAACATACTTAACTTTTACACCAAGATCCTTTGCAATACGTTCTGCAAAGTAAACATCATATCCCTGATACTTGCCATTTTCATCAACATAACCGAATGGCTTTTTGTCACTGAATACAGCGATTTTTACTGTCTTGCTCTTCTGAATCTGAGCTACTGTTCTTGCCTTTGGTTTTGCGAATGCAGAAAATCCTGCAAAAAAGATTGCCACTGCGGCAACTGATTTAATAACTGATTTATTCATTTTTTTACTCTCCTGAGCTTTTAAGTTTTATATTGTTGCAACTTATGATTATGTTATAACGTTTAATTACCTACTAAGTCAATAGGTTTATGTAAAATTTTTAATTTTTCCCTTCAAGTAATCTCTATATAAAAGATGCTCTTAATTTTGAATAAACCCTGCAAAAACCTTAATCATCAGAAGAACTGCAGCTATTGCCAGAACTGTCTTAATGAATTTAGAACCTTTTTTGATGGCAAACTGACTGCCAAGGAGGCTTCCTGCCACAGAACAAATAATGCATGGAAGAAGGACCTTGTATTCAACTGTACCTGCCCTGACATATGCAACGGCCGCTCCAACGTTTGAAGCAAGATTTACAACCTTTGTAGTGCCTGCCCCGTGAATAAGATCCAGCCGTTCAATCAACACAAATGCCAGTGTCAGAAACATTCCTGTCCCTGGACCAAAAAATCCGTCGTAGCAACCAAGCACAAGACCAATTAAAAGAGCAAGAAAAACTGCTGTCCAGAAAGAACGGACTGGTTTTTCTGTTTTAACTTCACCAAATCCCCTGTTAAAAAGCATCAGAACAGCCACTACAGGAAGAACAATCATAAGAATAATCTGCAGAATATCCTGAGAAAGATGAAGTGTAAGCTGAGCTCCAAACCATGACCCGATTAAAGATCCGCAAAGTGCAGGAACAGCCATGGTCCAGTTTACGCATCCAGAACGGATGTAATTCCCGGCAGAAAAAGCTGTTCCGATGCTGGAAACTACCTTATTGGTTCCATAGGCAGTGGTAATAGGAAGTCCCACAAAAAGATATGAAGGGATAGTGATTATTCCACCTCCCCCTGCAATTGCATCTATAAACATCGCAGAAAATATCAAGGGACAAAGAATCGACAGTGTTACCGGAAGTGAATAGTGCATATTACTTAGTGCCGGGCCTCAAACTGGAAATTTTCAAGAAATTTTCTTGCACGTTCTGTTTTTGGGTTTTCAAAGAATTCCTTTGGAGAAGCTTCTTCTACGATTTCTCCACCTTCCCCAAAGAATAAAATTCTATCAGCGATGGCTCGTGCAAAGTTCATCTGGTGAGTAACAATAAGCATTGTCTTGCCGTCTTTTGCAAGATTCATCATTACATCAAGTACTTCACGTACCATCTCAGGATCAAGAGCTGCTGTAACTTCATCAAATAGCATGATTTCAGGATGCATACAAAGAGCACGTACTATTGCAACACGCTGCTTCTGTCCTCCTGAAAGCTGTCTGGGAAAAGCATCTTTTTTATCTCCAAGTCCTACCCGTTCGAGCCACATTTCTGCTTCTTTTTCAACATCTTGTTTGCTGCGGTTCTGTGCCTTCATAGGTCCAAGAAGTATGTTCTTCATAACATTAAGATGAGGGAAAAGGTCATAGCTCTGAAAAACCATACCGATTTTCTGGCGGATAAGGTGCATATCTTTAGAGCGATTAGAAATCACTTCCCCATCCAGAAGAATTTCACCGTCCTGAATAGTTTCGAGACCATTAATACAGCGGAGCAAAGTTGATTTTCCACAACCTGATGGCCCCAGTATTACAACAACTTCCCCTTTATTTACAGAGATTGAAGTATCCTTCAGGATAGAAACTCCGTCACTAAATGTTTTTCTGATATTTTTGATTTCAAGAAGTGCCATATACCTGCTCCGGAATTAAATTTTCTGTCTTTTTTCTATATAGCCAGCTGCCAGGGAAAATACCCAGCACACCAGAAAGTACATCATAAAAATCACAAAATAAACTGCAATTGCAGAAGTTGGATTTTTCATTCTGTTTGCTTCGATTATCTGCTGCCCGATTTTTATAACCTCAATTACATTTACAAAAACAACGAGAGAAGTTGTCTTAACCATGCGGGTAATCAGGTTCATGCTCAAAGGAATAAGACGGCGAAATGTCTGTGGAATAATAATAAAGCGGAAAACCTGTTTTTCTGTCAATCCTACAGCAAGACCGGATTCATACTGATGTTTTGGAACAGCCTCCAGCGAAGAACGAACAAGATCGCCCATTTCTGCAGTTCCCCACAATGTAAAAACAAGAATAGACGCTGCTTCACCACTTAAGTTAATGTTAAAGAGCCTTGTTACACCGTAATAAAAAACGAAAAGCAGAACCATCTGAGGCATAATTCGCATGATTTCCAGGTAAATCTTACTTGTAATCTGAATTACCGGATGCTTATTAGTCATGATTACACCAAAAACAAAGCCCAGCACCATAGAAAACGCTACGGACACCAGGGCAATCCAGACAGTTACCCAAAGACCTCCCAGAAGACGAAGGAAGTTTGTTCCCAGAAAAAGAACACTGAAGGATTTTGTAATGGCGTTAATTGTTTCCGAACTGAGCATAACGCAATCTCCTTTCAGCAAAGTGTGCAATTAAAGAAACAGGCAGAAGCAGAATAAAATATGAAAGTGACAAAAGAAGGAGAGCCTCGTCTGTCTTGTAATAAAGCCCGATTAAATCCTTTGCAACATACATCAAATCAGCCAGGGCAATGGCAGAAAATACAGAAGTTTCTTTGATCATGAACATTACATTGGCACAAAATCCTGGTACAGAAACGCTTACGGCCTGAGGAAGAATTACATACATCATGATCTGACTTTTTTTAAGACCAAGGCTCTGGGCACTTTCTATCTGAATTTTTGTAACACCTTCCAGTGCGGAACGAAAAGTTTCTGCCATGTAGCTTCCGCCAAGAAATGTAAGACCAATAATAGCACTTTGAATTGCAGTAAGCTTTATTCCCATCCGGGGAAATGCAAAATATAAAAAGAAAATTTGAATCAAAAGCGGTGTATTGCGTGACAGTTCAATGTAAGCAACTGCCAGATGCTTTAAAACCGGAACCTTTTCGTAGCGTACAACAGCACAGATAAGCCCTACTGCAAAGGCAAGAAGGATTCCTGCTGCTGAAAGTTTAAGCGTAAAAAGTATCGCTTCTCCATACATTGGAATCACGGATTTTATAAAGTCATAGTCCATAACAGGCATATCTCCGGACTCTAAATTAATTGTCTTATTAATATATACTTATTTGGTGGGTAATTCAATTGACCTGCTTATGAGAATAACTCGTGCAGTGAAGGGCACATCTTGGATTAAAGTCCGAACTGCACTGAACGCATTGTGTCAGTTTTTTATACTGATTGTAAGAATAGGTCTTACCACAAACTCCGCACTTTACATTTTCCATTGTCATCAACAAGCCTGCCGAAAATTTCTTTAGACGTCTTATCCATTTTCTTTCCGTGCTTTAATTTTTAAGTTTTGACGGTACTTTTATTGTTGCAGCAAAGGCACTGTTACAGAGTCCAAGAACTGCAGACACAATGAACAAGATTTCTATTCCCAGTTTCTGCCAGATCCAGCCGCCAAAAAGTGCAATAAGAATTGTAATAAGATGATTTACACTAATTCCGGTAGAAATTGTAAGCTTCATTTCTTCTTTGTTGTCAGAAATATCCTGAACATAAACATTACTTGCCATACTGGCAAGAGAAATGATGGAATCCAGAATATAGTTCACACAGCAGACAATAAAGGCAATATCCTTAGGAAAAATATGATGAGCAAAACCATAGAAGAAACAAACGATTACGAGGATAAGTGTATCGCTTACCATTACAACCTTGTAACCGATTCTGTCTATAAGACGTCCGATTTTTGGACTTAAGAAAAAACACAAAATTGCAGAAACGGCAAAAAGAATGCTTATTGTGGCGGTACTTGCTCCGTAAAACAGGATCAGTACGTAAGGTCCAAAGGTAAAAAATACCTGCTTGCGTGCACCATAGAAAACTTCAAGAAAATAGAATTTTGTAAATTTTTTCCTAAAGTAAAGCCTGTTTTTTGTTTTGTCAGTACTTGAACAGCCTTTTATCCCAAAAGCAAAAATCGTACTTAAAACAAAAATTGCAGTTGAAACTATAAAGAAAGGCTTAAATGGCTTTTGTTCTCCCAAAATAATAAATGCCAGAATGATTACTCCAAAACCTGCCAGAGTTCCTGCCTGATAAACAGCATTCTGATATCCTAAAGCAACTCCACCCTTGCCATCCTTGGAATATTCAAGGGAAAGAGTATTTTTCATCCCCAGCTGAATGTGTTCTCCCAGCGAATAAAGACAAATCGTAATTGTAACAAGAACCCTATCCGGAGGAATTATACATAGCATTCCCATACCGGCAATCATAATAAGGGCACCAAGTTTAAACATTTTTTCTGCAGAAAATGTATAAAAAATCACCAGAATAAATACCAGCATAAATCCCGGTAATTCACGGAAAAACTCCGCAACGCCTTTATCGAATTCTCCCATAGAAACAATTTCGGCCAGATAATTATCTATCATGCCTTTATAGATTCCATAGCCAAGGCCCGCAAATACCAGTGCAGTAAAAAATGCCTTCCAGCTTGTCTCCGGTTTGAATGTATCCTTCAATTTATTGAACATTTTTAATTACCTGATTCTCATTCCGAAAGTTAGTCTTTTAACATCTCTTCAACAAAAGCAACTGCTTCCGCAATTTCGACTTCATCAGGATGGCCTTTTTTAAGACCTATAATCATTCTTAAAGGTCCGTAAGTATCCCAGCCGAAGCAGCTGTATTTACCTGACACAGTTCCGTTCTTTTCTTCAATTATTTTTGTAATGCCTTTAAAATACCTGTCACTTTTTTCGCCGCAGCTACACATCAGAAATGTCTGTTTATTTTGCGGAAGGCCGTTTTCTGCTAAACGAAGCAGTTTTTTGTGAAAATTAAAAAAATATATACCTGACGCAAAGCCTATTACATCGTAGTTTTCAAGTGAAATGGAATCGGTTACCAGTGCATTTATTAAATCTATTTCCGGATGTTTTTCCTGTACCGCCTTCACGAGCTTTTCTGTATTGTTGTGGTGATACGACGCATATATAATGGCACACTTTTTCATTCGAATTTACGCTCCTACAGACAAGTATACTATTTTTTTCTGTTTATGAAATGCGTCTATTACAATCCCGCAGTGCCTGCCAGTAAATTTTCTTACCTTAATCTTTAAACTCTCTGCAGATCCGTTCCAGAGCTTCCTGCAGAATTTTTCGCGGAGTTGCACAGTTAATTCGCTGGTACTGCTCGCCTTCTTCACCAAACATGGCACCGGTGTCAAGCCAGACCTTTGCTTTGTTCAGTACCCTGTCGTTAATTTCTTCACCGGTAAGGCCAATGGCGCTGAAGTCCAGCCATAAAAGATATGTTCCTTCCGGAAGAACAGGCTTGATTTTCGGGCAGTGAGAAGCAAGGTAGTCACGGACAAATTCAATATTGCTCCAGATGTAAGCCTTTGCTGCATCAAACCATTCACCGCCTTCAGCGTAAGCTGCAGTGGCTGCTACAAGTCCCATTAATGACGGTTCGTCGTAGCCGGTTTTATCAATTTCTGCCTGAAATGCAATTCTGAGAGCTTTATTTTTGATGATGATGTTTGAAAACTGAAGTCCTGCAAGATTAAAGGTTTTACTTGGAGCCGTACAGATAATTGAATTGTCCAGGGCAGCCTCAGAAATACTTCCGTACACAGTATGTTTGTTCTGACCAAATACAATGTCACAGTGAATTTCATCTGCCACTACAAGTACATTGTGACGCAGACAGATTTCTGCCATTTTTAAAAGCTCTTCTTTTTTCCACACCCTGCCGCCAGGATTATGAGGTGAGCATAAAATAAACAATTTAACTTTTTCTGAAACAATTTTTGATTCAAAGTCTTCAAAATCAATCTGGTAACGGCCGTTTTTTACAACAAGGGCATTGTTTACAAGCTTTCTGTTGAGGGCCTTGATTGAATTTGAAAAAGGATAATAAACAGGCTTCTGAATTAAAACGCTGTCTCCTTCCTTTGTAAAAGCCTTGATTGCTGTGGCAAGGGCAAATACAACTCCCGGAGTGTTTACAATCCACTGGTCTTCAAGCTCAAAGTTGTGGCGGCTTTTGAACCATTTTTTTACTGCGTCGTAGTAGCGGCCGTCCGGTCTGCTGTAGCCGTAAATTCCGTGGGCTGCTTTTTCTGCCAGTGCAGTCTGAATGCATGGTGCTGTCGGAAAGTCCATGTCTGCAACCCAGAGTGAAATTGCATCTACAGGTTTGTGACGGACTTCCGCCAGATCGTATTTAATTGCATTTGTGTTGCTTCTGTCTGTAATTGAATCAAAATCAAATTTCATTTGTAATCCTACTGCAGTGCCTGCTCTAAATCCTGAATTAAATCATCGGCATTTTCAATACCTACACTGAGACGCAGTGTGGCAGGAGTAATGCCGTTTTTAAGGCGAAGTTCTTCAGGAACGTCTGCGTGAGTCTGAGTTGCAGGATAAGTAATCAGTGTTTCTACACCACCAAGACTTTCTGCATACTGAATAAGCTTTACGGAGCCAAGAATTTTCTTAGCTTCTGCTTCGCTTCCGGCGTTAAAGGTTACCATGGCACCAAAACCCCGGCTCTGTTTTTTCATTGTTTCGTAGCCAGGATGTTCCTTAAGGCCAGGATAAATTACCTTTGTAACTTTTTTCTGAGTCTTTAACCATTCAGCAATTTTAATTGCATTTTTCTGGGCTGCTTCCATGCGGACAGCAAGGGTTTTAATTCCCCGAAGAATAAGCCAGCAGTCAAAGGGTGCAAGTCCTGCACCTGTTGTCTTGATTAAAAAACGAAGCTTTTCCTGAATTACAGGACTGCTTGTAACAATAAAACCTGCAAGAGTGTCGTTATGGCCTGAAAGATACTTTGTTCCGCTGTGAATAACAATATCAGCCCCCAGTGCAAGAGGATTCTGAAAATACGGAGAAAGGAATGTATTGTCTACAATAAGGTTAAGGTTATGACGCTTTGCAATGTCAGCCATTTTTGCAATGTCTGTAACGTTCATCATCGGGTTTGTTGGTGTTTCAATGTAAAGAGCCTTTGTATTCGGCTTAATAAGGGCTTCTACATCGTCAGCACTAAAGTTTGCCCGGGAAATTTCAAGACCGTTCTTTGTTGAAACATGGTCAAAAAGGCGGATTGAACCACCGTAAAGGTCAGAATCTACAATAATGTGGTCACCCGGCTTATAAATTTCAAACAAAAGTGTAATTGCAGCCATGCCGGTAGAAAGTGCAAAGGCATCAATTCCACCTTCCAGCTGGGCTACTACTTTTTCTACCTGAGCTCTTGTAGGGTTCTGCAGGCGGGAATAGTCAAAGCCTGTGCTCTGCCCTACAGCCGGGTGAGCATAAGTTGCTGTCTGATAAATCGGAAAGCTGATGGCACCGTAGTGCTGTTTTACTGCTTCAGCATTACAGGGACCATCCGAATCCTGACTGTTTGCCAGGTGAAGACATTTTGATTCAATATTTAAATTCATTGTTTCCTCTACTTAAAGAAGTCGTAGTCGATTGTATTTACCAGTGTCTGGCCTTTTTCTGCAGCCCCAAGGGAAAGCAGTGTCCAGGCATTTCCTGTAGAACCGATGTAAAGACCTGTGTAGGAATGAACATCTGTTGGAATTGTACGCCACCATGCACCACTCCAACGGCGGAGTTTTTTCTGGTAGTAAATGTTTCCGTCTTCGTCTTCAACAAATGACTGGCCTACGATTGTTTTTGCCGTACGCTTTGCATAGTCCAGGAATTCCTTCTGACCGGTAAGCTTATAAACTGAAACAAAGTGTTCAAGCATACCTGGAGTACCACAGCAGAGGGATGCACTTGGCCAGTAACCGCGGCTGAAGTGTTCAGGAGCACCGGCTTTAATGATTCCGCGGCTCAGTTTAAGAACCCAGTCGTAGTATTCTTTTTCGCCTGTAATGTCATAAAGTGCGTGGAACAAAAGCGAAGTTCCTGCAGGTCCGTGACACTGACTCAGGTAATAAAATTCTGTTGAAGGTCCGCGTTCAAGGCTGTCCAGGTAAGGAATAAGAACTGCTTCATCATCACCTACGGCAAGTCCCTGAATGTATTTTGCTCCTTCTTTTGCTGCTTCAAGGAATTTTTCTTCTTTTGTCAGGTTATAGATAAATGTAAAGATAAATGCTACCCCGGCTGTACCGTGGGCAAGGTTTACCCAGAATACATCCTTTGGAAAGTCGATGATTGTAAGGTCTACAACATTCCAGAATTTTCCCCCTCTTGGAGCCGGCTGTGCCTTAGTTAAAAGGTAGTTACCAAAGCGGCGGGAAACATCTGCGTATTTTTCGTTCTTTGTAATTCTGTAAAGCTCTGCAAAATATGGAATGAACGAACCGTCACCGCAGTAGTCCAGCTGTTCTGACCACCACAAAAAGTCACCTTCTGTCTTTGCTACGGAAATTACGTCGTCTGCCTTTTCTTCTGCATACTTAAGGTAACTTTCTTCTTTTGTAACTTCGTAAAGTTTAAGAACAAAGTATGCCTGACCTGTAGGGCCGTTGTTAAAACCTGCAATCCAGCCCGGCATGTTCTTTACGTGAACAAGCTTGTCTTCTGTAACGCCAAGGCTTAAAGTGCGGTCATAAAATGCTTTTCCTTCATCTGTGGCAATAATTTCTTTTGCAGCATTTTTTGCTTCTTCAAGATATTCGGCTTTACCTGTTACCTGATAAAGTCGAAGGTAAAAAAGACCAACCCCGGCACTGCCGCCGTAAAGTGCTTTTGGTGTAAGCATAGGATAGTCATCATAATTTTCTTTTGAGTCAGGACTCTGCTGCCAGAGGCTTCCGGCTTTTCCATTTTTTTTAGTTGTCTTAACCCAGTTTGCAGTTTCTTCTGCAAATGCTACGTAATCGTCGTAGCCATAATCCTTAAAAAGTATATTTTCTGCCATTTTGTATTCCTACTTGTAAATGTTTGTTGAAAGATATTTAAATGCGTTGTCTGCAAGAGCAACTACAATATTCTTTCCTGCAGCTTCAGGACGTTTTGCAACCTGTGTTGCTGCCCAAACTGCAGCTGAAGCCGACTGACCAAGGAAGATTCCGTCTGCTTTTACAAGGTCGCGGCCTGTCTGATATGCATCGTCTGCAAGAACATCGATACATTCGTCATATTCTGTATTCCAGATTTTAAAGAACCCTGGAATGTTTTTTTCAGGTACGTTATGAAATGCAAGAACGCCGTCAATTGTGTTTTTTTCAGGATGAGCAGGATCCTTGCGTGAATCAGGATGTGGCTGTACACCGATGATTTTTACATCCGGATTTTTTTCTTTAAGATATTTACTTGTTCCTACGAGAGTACCGCCTGTACCAACAAGAGCTACAAAGTAGTCAACCTTACCGTCTGTGTCTCTCCAGATTTCAGGACCTGTTGTGTCGTAGTGTGTCTGCGGGTTGAACGGGTTGTCACCCTGGTTAAGATAAATTCCTCCGCGGCTTGCTGCGTATTTTTCCATGATTTCTGTAAGAACCTTAAATGAAAGTCCTGTTGTCTGGAGCATTTCCATAAAGCCCGGCACATCCTTACACTGAACAAGTTCTGCACCGTATGCTTTAAGAATCTGTGTGCGTTCTGCACTTACTCCAGGCTGAAGTACAACAATGTACTTGTAACCCCGGGCATTGGCAAAAGCAGCTGTAGCAATACCAGTGTTGCCGCTTGTAAAGTCTACAACTGTGCCGCCTGCTTTAAGTTCCCCGGACTTTTCTGCTTCAAGGAGCATTCTTAAGGCAATTCTGTCTTTTACACTTCCGGATGGGTTAAAATATTCAAGCTTTCCGATGATTTTACCTTTTGCACCGTTAGCCTTTTCGTAATTTGTAAGTTCAACCAGTGGTGTGTTTCCTACCAGTTCTGTAATTGAAGAATGAATGTTTGCCATAAATTTGCTCCTCTAAATCAATTTTGAAAAACGATAGTTTCGACAGGCTCAACCACCATCTTCCGGTCATTTATTTTTTAATTTCTGTAAATTCTTTTGTTTCAGGATTGTATGTATAGCCTTCTGGAATTCCCTTAATGCTTACATATCCGCGTTTAATGAATGCATCAGCATCTGTGCCGGCTTTAAGAACACCAAGATCCTTTAATTCGTTTACAGCGTTTACAAATGTTGCCTTACCTTTTTCGTAAGAAGGTTCATAGCTTAATGTTTTAAGAATCTTTACGTTGCTTTCAACATTACCTGAAGTAAAGTTGTTTTCAAGCTGAATTCTTGCAGCTTCTTCTGGAACAGCCTGTACGTAAGCTGAAGCCTTCTGAATTGCACGAACATAAGCTTTTACGCCTTCAGGATTTTTTTCAAGGAAATCTTCTGTCACGAAAATCTGGCAGCAGTATTCATCCTTGAATTTTTCATCTTTACCAGTATCAAGAATCTGTTTGTAACCGAATTCTTTTTCAACCTTTGTAGCCATTGGTTCGTGAAGGGCAATTGCATCAACATCACCGTTTTTGAGGGCAAGACCAAGAGCTGCCATATCAAACTGAACAAATTCAACTTCAGAATCTGCCAGTGAAACTTTAATACCGTAGTCACCAAGCTTTCTTCTCAAGTTTACTACTGAAGAATCTGTAAGGTTTGGTACACCAACTTTCTTGTTTTTAAGATCGCCAACATTGTTGATTCCAGAATCTGGTTTTACAAAATATCTTGTACATCCGGTGTGAACACCAGAAGCAAATACGATTGGAAGACCGTTTTCCATTGCCTGAAGGTTTGAAGAAATAAGTTCAAAACCAGCGTGGATTTTTCCAGCGCCTACAAGTTCTGCAGTTGTACCTGAAGCACCTGTCTGATGAAGTGTTTCAACCTTCTGGCCGATTGCTTCAAATTCCTTTTCAAAAAGACCGTTAAGAACTGCAATGTGCATTGGAATTGCACAGAGGCTGCCTGTTCTGTAACCGATTACTGTAACCTGTTCTTTTTTACCGCAGCCGGTAAAAACTGATACTGAAAGAGCCAGTGCTAAAACTGCTCCTGTAATTTTTGTAAGCTTTTTCATTTTTTTATTCTCCTATTAGCTTGCTTTATAAGTTATATTCAACTTCATTAACCTGACCTGCAAAATGCAGAATCTCAAGAATCTGAGTTCTGTAATGCAGGAATGAATCCTGTTTTCTGGCCCTCGGGTGGCTGGCTTCGATTTTAATAATCTGTTCAACCTTTGCCGGTCTCGGGCTCATTACAACAACATAATCACTAAGGTAAACAGCTTCATCTACATCGTGTGTAACCATTACCATGGTCATGTTGTGTTCTTTTTTGACACGAAGGATTTCGTCCTGCATTGTCATTCTTGTAAAGGCATCCAGGGCTCCCAGAGGTTCGTCCAGAAGAAGAATCTTTGGATGCCCAACAAGGGCACGGGCTAAACTAGCCCTCTGGTTCATACCTCCCGATACCTGATGGGGATAGGCCTTTTCAAATCCCTTGAGCCCCACCAGCTCAATAAAATCATCAACAAGTTTTTCGTTGCCTTTGTAAATCTTTCTTGCTTTAAGACCGAAGGCAATGTTTTCCCGGATTGAAAGCCAAGGAAAAAGGTTTGCCTGCTGAAAAGCAAAACCTTTGTCATAGCCGGCTTCTTTTACAATTTCACCGTCAACTTCAATTGTTCCTTCTGTAGGATGATCCAGCCCTGCAATACAGCGGAGCAGTGTTGTTTTTCCACAGCCGGATGGCCCGATTAAACTTACAAAGCTTCCTGCAGGAATTTCAAAATTGACTTTATTTAAAGCTGTAACTGCCGATTCTCCGTCCCCAAAGATTTTTGTTACGTTATTGATTTTGATCTGTCCGTCCATTTTTTCACCTACCACTTAATAAGACCTTTCTGCCAGCTGAGCACTCTGCCTCTGATTTTCAAAAGTAAAGTGATTATGATGTTACAGAACAGTGCAATCAGAATAAGACCGGCGTAAACACCTTTAAACTCTGCCATTTCTTTTTCCATGTTGATGAACCAGCCGATACCTGCCTTGGCACCAAACATTTCTGCAGTCATAAGTGCAATAAAAGATGAACAGATGCCAAAGAAGATTCCCTGAAAAATATCAGGAGAAGCCGCAGGAATACCAATTCTGAAAATCTGGTACAACGGCTTTGTTCCCAGTGTACGGCCAACTTCAAAATATGAATTAGGAATGTTTTTGATTCCGGAACTTGTAAGAAGAACTACCGGAAACCACACAGCCAGTGCAATGATGAACACGCTGGCCCCAAAAGTTGTAGGAAAAACAACCAGTGCAAAAGGAATCCATGCAGTAGCCGGAATCGGCCCGATGATTTTGATTACAGGATTAAGCCAGTAATCTGCCCTTCTTGAAAAACCAAGTGTAATGCCTGTTGTAACTCCCAGGAAAATTCCCACAGCAGCACCAAAACCAAGAAGCTTAAATGAGTGAATGATACATTTAAGAATAAGCCCGCGGGATTCAACAAACACAGAAACAATGTTGTCAAAGCTTGGGAAAAGCAGCGCAGGTAAAACAGCAGTTTTTGCAGTAAGGATGTTGATGACTGTAAGAGCTAAAAATGCAATAAAGTTCTTTGGACCATGCTTTTCAAGATAAGCCTTAACCTTTGCAGAAAAGAAAGATACGGCAAAAAGAACGGCAAACACTGCCAGAATGATTAAAAGCAGATATGTAAAATATGGATGTGCAGCAGCCGGGTGACGTCTGTGATTTTTAACCGCAATCTGAACTAACAGAGCAATTAAAACACCAGCTGATGACAATAATCTTAAAAACAATGATTTCATAAAAACCTGCACTACGCCGCAGCCGTTAAAGCCACTGCAGCAAAAATTAAATAATGATTTTGATTAAAAAAGGCAGACTAAGCCCAGAGACAGGAACAGCAGCACATGACACCGTTTCTGAAGTTTGCACGAACCAGTTTTTCGAAAAATGCGATCATCATGTCCTCCTGTTTATAGTTATTTAACCTATTAAGTTAGTAGGTTTTATTTACAATTTATTTATACTTTTATTTTCCTACTATGTCAATAGGTAAATAAAATATTTTTAAATGTAATACATTGTTTCCTGGGCCTGATCAACTTCAATCAGCTTATCCAGAGTTACGGAATCAACATAAGCATTTATCGCTTTTTCAAAATTGTTCCAGTATTCACGACTGCCTGGTGTTGTAACGATATTTCCCTGCTGCTCATTACAGGGGCATAAGTCTCCTTCCATGGCTCTTAAAATTTCACCTGTGGTATACTCTGCCGGAGTTTTTACAAGTTTATAACCGCCGTTAATTCCGCGGGTGCCTTCAATAAGACCTGCTTTGCCTAGTTTAATTAAGATCTGTTCCAGGTATTTTACTGACATATTGTGTCTGTGGGCTAAAACTCTCAGAGGAAAACTTTTTCCAGGGCTCTGTTCCCCAAGCTCTGACATAATTAAAAGTGCGTACTGTCCTTTAGTTGAAATTTTAAGCATTGTTTTCTCCCAGATAATCTAATGCATATTGAAGTGCAAGGGCAGCTGCATAAACTGTGCTGTCCTCTGCAAGATCCCAGTGGTCGCTGTGAAGAGGCCAGGCTGTTTTTTCGCTGTCTGTTGCTCCAACCTGAGCATAGGTTCCCGGAGCCTTGCGCATAAAGTCTGCAAAATTGTCAGAAATAAAACGCTTTTCCGGGTTTGTAACCACGTTTTCAACTCCAACCAGTTTACGGGCAGAAGAAATTACTTCTTCTGCTGTTTCCGGAGAATTAACACAGGGGTCGCAGAAATCTTCTATTACTACATCTGCGCTGCCACCGTATTGGGTCGCAATATCTGTGGCTATTTTTTTAACTGCATCTGCCAGCTTTTTACGGCTTTCTTTTGTAAAGGCCCGGATTGTTCCTTCAAGGACTGCTTCTCCCGGAATGATGTTGTAGGATGTTCCGGAATGAAAGCTTCCTGTTCCAATTAAGCCCCCTTCTGCAGGACTGATTAAACGGCTTACAACTGTCTGAAGCTGGGCCGTAATTAAAGCTCCAATAAATACAGAGTCTACCCCAAACTGTGGAGAAGTAATGTGAGCCGACTTTCCGTGAACTGTAATTGTAAATTTGTCACAGCTGGCCATGTCTGAACCAGCCCGGACTGAATACTTTCCTACAGGAAGCTTTGAACCAAAATGAATGCCAAAAACTCTGTCCACATGATCAAGAACACCGGCATCTATTATTGTGCGGGCTCCCTGACCAATTTCTTCTGCTGCCTGAAAAGCTAATATGATTTTTCCAGACAGTTCAGAAAGGTGATTTAAGATTAATCCTGCTGCTCCTAAAAGATAAGCTGTGTGACCGTCGTGCCCGCAGGCATGCATTACGCCTTTATTCCGGCTTTTATAGGGAACATCATTTGCTTCTGTAATTGGAAGAGCATCAATGTCTGCACGGAGAAAAAGTGTTTTTCCAGGGCGGCCGGTGTCAATTTCTGCAATGACATTTGTTTCGCCCACTCTGTAATGTTTAATGCCTTTTTTGTCCAGTTCATGCTCAATACGGCGAGCTGTTTCAAATTCTTTAAGTCCCAGCTCAGGATGCATATGAAACCAGTTTCTAAGCTCCAAAAGTTCATCTTTAATTGAAAAGGCTTCTTCAAGAACAGACATTAATTTTCTCCAAATTTGCCTATTGACGTAATAGGTTAATCAATGTATAACAAAATTATCACTAAATACCTACCAAGTCAATAGGTTATTATATTATATGCCATGAAGCGTTAGGGATAGAAGCACCAGCGAAGCTGTCCCGAAGGGATGGAGCGACAGCGGAAGTGCGCATAGCCCGACGGCGAAAGCCGGAACGCCCGTAAAATCAGGAGGAAAAAATGAGTTCTAATTTAAAGCCTGAATATTTATTTGAAGACGCGGAAGAACTGGATCCGACTGCTCTTCCTGATTACACAACCTTAGACTTTGTGAGCAACGGAAGCCACATTTACGGCGAAATCATGTGGCCCAGCGGAAGCTTTGAAAAACCACATCCCTGCGTAATAATGCTTCACGGATTTCCGGGAACTGCCCGCAACGACGACATAAGCCACGCATTGTGCAGAATCGGCTGTGTTGTAATTGTTCCTCACAACCGTGGTGCCTGGGGAAGTCAGGGAAAATACCTGATTACTCATTGTATTGAAGATGCCCAGAACCTGGCAGAATATGCTCATACAAAGGAATTTGCAGAAAAATACGACGTTGACCCGGACCAGATTTATCTGCTTGGTCACAGCATGGGAGCAAACTCCGCCTTAAATGCCGGCCGCAAACTGGACTGGATCCGTGGAATTATCATGCTTACTCCTTACGACCCTACCCGCTACTTAAACCGGGCAAAGGAAAGCTACTTCCGCTCACTGCTGGAGGAAGGAAAAATTCTTCAGTCTGACGGAATCGATGCCATTTACGAGGATGTTGTTGTTAATAAGGAAGAAATAAGCCACCCCAACGCTTTTGAACAGGTTAAAGACAAAAACCTCATTGTGTTTGCCGGAACCTACGACTCAGTTTCGCCTGTAAACGAAATGATTCTGCCTTTATGGCAAAAGCTTGAAAAACACCAGACAAAAGCTGTTCAGAAAAAAATTGAATACCCTACAGAACACGGGCTTTTAGGCCGCCGCATTTCTATGATTAAGGAAATTGCCAAGTTTATTGAAGAAACTGTGTAAAAATAAAGAATAAATCAACCTGGAAAAATCCAATCAGATTATTCTATACCCGATTGCTTCTGTTGAGCACAGCTTTTGTTGTATCCGCAGCATATTTAAGCCCCACAGAAAATAGGATCGGAAAAAGAACAAGATACATTTTTAAGGAATTTTTACCATTTCTGGCGATCCATGCCCGTTTTAGCTGGTTCCAGATTTTAAACACAGCTGGGATAAAATTGATGAACATGGAAATAACTATAGAAAAGGATGGATCTTTTTTTACAGGGAGAAAACGACGGATAAAAAGTTCTATGATTTCGATTCCTTCTTTTAGCTGCAGCGATGTAGAAGTCTTAAACAGAAGAGACGCACTTTGATTACAGGCCAAAAACTTGATTACATGTGCGTGTGTTTTTTCGTCATTCAGCACATCAGTCAGGGCTTGTCTCAAGGAGCTAAAAAACACTGCCTCCTGACTCTTAGTAAATTCAAAATAGGTACCGCTGATAATTCCAAGAATATATAAAAATACTGCGTACCAGAGAACAGGTGTCAAATCTGTAATCTGTTCCTTTAAAGAAAATTTCAAACAAAACAAAAGAATAAACTGAAGTATAATAAAAATTATAGAAACCCGGTAATCCAAAGAAAAGACAAGGATATTGAATAGAGGAATAAAAAGAAGCTTTTCCCAGGCAGGAGTTTTATGAACAAAAGAACTGCCGGCTTTGTAACTGAAAGCAGAATAATTATTCATTTACCATACCAGCTGATTTACGGAATCATATTTTGTCAAAGGATTTCTGATATTCCACTGTTCAAGATTTTCTTTGATTCCATCTTCAGGAGTTCCGTCAAAAACTTTGTCACCTCTAAAAAGAACAATAAAACGGTCTGCAAGGCCAAGACATTTTTCCAGCTCGTGACTTAATATGATTACAGTCTTTTTCTGTTCCTTTAGTTTTTTTATAAGGGCGTTTACCTGTTTTACTCCGCCAAAATCCAGGTTTGCATAAGGCTCGTCAAAAATTATTATCGGAAGATCCATTGCAAGCATACAGGCTACTGCAAGACGACGCTTCTCTCCACCAGACAAAAACCTGGCAGGATAATCTTTCTTAGCTGTAAGGCCTGTCTGCTCCAGGGCATTCTGAACTGCAAACTGAATTTCTGATCTGGATTTTTTCTGATTCTTAGGACCAAAAGAAATGTCTTCTTCCGGAGTTTCTCCAAGAATCTGAGTATCTGCTTCCTGAAACACAAGCCCGGCGTTGCCGTAAGATGATACAAATCCAGAATCCGCTGATTCAAGCCCGGCAATTATGTTCATTAAAACGCTTTTGCCGGAACCGTTTTCTCCACCGATTACTGTAAGTTCACCTTCATTCAGAGTAAATGATACGTCATTTACCGCAGTTTTTTTGCCACCTGTTGTATAAAAGGTTTTAGTTACATGGTCGATGATAATCTGATTCATAGTTTTATTTTAATCGTATAAATACTGTGCTACAACTGGACGAATTCTGAATGTAATGAGTATTACAAATACTCCCTTAATAAAATCTACGAAAAGAAATGGAGCAAAAAAAGCAGTAAAGAAAAGCTTAAGGGAACCTGCAATACCAAGTTCTGCTTTCTTGAAGGCAACAACGTAAAAAACTTCAGGAGCATATAAAAGAAGTAATCCTGCAAATACAGCAATCGAAAGTCTCAGGATTGAAACAACAGAAGTTTTTTCTTCAACAGAAGGACGGCCTGCAATAAGACCTGCAAAGAAAGCTCCAACTACCCAGCCAAGTCTAAACCCACCGTTGATATTCATCAAAACCTGAAATCCTCCCTGACCGCCGGCAAAAACAGGGAAACCAATTACTCCAAGAAGAAAAAACAGAGCAGTAGGTGCCGCTCCCCAGATACCACCAAGAATAACAGCTGTCATAATGCAGACTGCATTCTGAATTACAATCCCTGATTCGAGTCCAGGAACTGGAACACGAAAAAAACTTGTGGCACAAATAATTGCGGCAAAAAAAGCAATAACAGCTGAACGAAGAAGATTTTTATTCATATAATTGTAAACCCTCATGTCTATAATATGGTTTACATTTTATGTTTTACATCTGCTATTGTCAACCTCGTCACGTCCATTTAAAAGTCTCAAAAAGAGCGATGCAATAAAAAACCTGAACTCAGGTATACACACTGCGTTCAGGTTCAGTAACTCATTACTAATTCTTTATGCCCATAAAAGCCAGAGTACAACAGCACTTGCCGTAGTCGTTATTATCGTAAAGGTTCCACCAAGAGCAAGCCATCTGCCAAAATTCATCGGATACCCTTCTTTTTTTACAATTCCCATAGCCACAACATTTGCACTGGCACCAAACGGTGTAAGGTTTCCGCCAAGACAGCTTCCCACAAGAAGTGCAAACATAAACAGTTCCGATGCTACAGGAGTTCCTCCAGCCTTAAAGCCTTCTGCCATTTTCTGAGCCAGTGGAAGCATTACCATAATATATGGAACATTATCAACAAATCCGGAAATAAAAATCGAAATTAAAAGAATCACCAGGAATCCCATCAAAATACTTCCGTTACAAACTGTTACAAGCTTATCCGCAAGAAGGCTTAAAAGCCCTACCCCACTGATTGCTCCTACAACAACAAAAATGCCCATCAAAAAGAAAATTGTTTCCCAATCAAGTTCTTTAATTAAATCCCAGGTCTCTGATCCTGACTTTTTCTGATCAAAGAGATACCAGATTATTCCTGCCAAAGCCAGAATCACAACAAATGAACCTGACGAAAAATTCATAACACTCTCAGGCACAAAAGTTGAAAGCCATTCAGATATAAAAGAAAGAACGGCCAGACCAAATATCATCGTCAGCATTAAAACTGCAGGAAAGTAAGACAAAACCGGTTCACCATCAACGCCTGTCTTGTTCTTATATTTTGCAAAAACAAACAGAAAGAATATACAACCAGCCAGAAGTCCCGCCTGAACAACGAAGAAAATTGAAAGGTGACCTTCCGCTGTACCAGGAATTACGTGATAGAAAAAATCATTAAAATTGTAACCTGCATAAGAAGCAAAAATCATGCTTGGCGGATCTCCTACGAGAGTAGCTGTTCCTTCCAGATTTGACATAACGGCAAGACCTACCATGAACATAGTCGGATTCATCTTAAGCTTCTTGCAGAGAGAAAGAGCAATTGGTGCCATTACAAGAACTGTTGCAACATTTTCAACAAAGATGGAAATAATACCTGTCATGGCAAGAATCAGAACAATGGCAATTCCTGTTGTAGGCGAAACAGAAACAAGCCAGTCTGCAATCTTAGCAGGAACTTTTGAATAAAGAAAAAGGGCTGCAATAGTCATTGCCCCCAGATATATCATAAGAACGTTCCAGTTAATAAGGTGTCCCAGAGCAAAAACAATTGCCCCTATACCTGTAACAGACTCACCAGCATCATTTACAAAGACTGATTTTGCAATAGCAAAACCGATACAGATTACAGCTGCTATTGTTGTAAATACAACTTTTTTTTCCTGAAAAATAATTACCAGTGCGTACATCAGCACTGCAATTCCAAGAATTATCCATTTTAAATCCATAATATAGAACTCCTGGTTCTGACATATCATCAGACGTCTTTTATCAAAGTGAATATATCATTTTGCGTTTGATTTGTCATAGGAAAACGGAAACAGAGAAATGAAATAGAATCGACAGGCCCAACAGAATTTATTTATATTTTGTGAAAAACAGTTTACTCGTATTTTTCATCATCACCCCTGAAATGATCAGAGAGGTTCTTGCTGTTGGGAGTTATTAAAACATAAATGATATAGCCAATGACAACTAAAGCCACAGCTGCACCGATAATGATGTTTGGGTTTGATATTACTTCAGACAACATAACCTTGCCTCCACACATCATATCATTTTTCTTTCGTCAGGATTCGAACCCGAACTAAGAGCACCAAAAGCTCCTGTGCTACCATTACACCACGAAAGAATATCAAAAGTCAAAATCGAACTTCGACTCTTTTATTATAACATATTTTGCAATAAAAAATCCAATAGTTCTTATTCATCATAATAACTAATCAAACACGGTAACAATTTAAATGAATATTGAGGCTGTTTATAAAGCATAACTTAACCGATTTTACATAAGCCGTCATAAGGTAACAGTCTGCATGAACATTTCCACTTCCCCCTGTAATTTGATAAAGGCCATATCTGTATAAGGATTGCTTTAACAAAGTCATAAAGCAGGTATTTTAGTAAGAAAAGACCGTCCCTTCCACTATTACCCAGATTACTAAATTGAGGTAACAGTTTGACTGAACTTCCTGCGAGAAAAAGTTTCTGTTCTAACAAGGTAACAGTGTAAGTGAACAAAATTAAAAAAAGCAGTATCTCCAGCAGGTAACAGTTTAGTTGAATAATACATCTTTAGCACCATGGTAACAGTTCAGGTGAATTTCTATTTATTTACATAATCAGAATTTACGCTATATATGGTGTAAATTTACCTAAATTCAAAAAGAAGGTAACAGTTACGGTGAATGTTTAGTATTTTTGAAGGTAACAGTTTAAATGAAGAATGATTAAAATAACACACTTTCTTCTATATTAATAATAAATAATGAATCTAAAAAAGCATAAACGGTAACAATCTGAATGAAACAAAAACATCTGCAGGTAACAGTTTAAGTGAATCATGAATATTAAGGAGTTTTACATCACAAAAATTTTAAGACTATATGACGCTAGTAACAGTTTAAATGAATTTAATGATCTTTAAGCAATCGAATATGTTCGTAAATTGTAATACTGTGATGATGAAGCTTGTTGAAATCACTGCAGCATCCCTTTATACAAGGTCATTGCGACCTATCACGTGGTATAAAGGACTCAACCACCGTATTTAGTGAAACAAAACTTTATACACACAAAACAAAATTTCTAAAACCTGAAAAACTTCTGGAATGAAATAAGGTAACACTATGAATGAATTAGTCCACATTTTGCCTGTGGATAACTCTTTTTTAGGTAACACTATAAGTGAACCTGTGGAAAAATCAGCTATTTCAATATAATACAAGAAATTATAGATTATAAGCCAAAAACTCAGGTAACAGTATTAATGAAAAAAGGTAACAGTTTGCATGGTTTCTTCTATAAATTCTAATAATTATCTAATAAATTTATATAACTAATAATAATACAGTGGATATTGTGGAAAACACTGAATTCTTCACTCATTCTGTTACCTGTTTTCTTTTAAATATCAGAAGTAACTAAAGCATATCTTGTATCATTCTTTAAAACAGGTGTAGGACTTTTGTACAAAGTAATTCCACCTCCTTCTGAATCAAAGCCAACCTTTAGTTCTTTGTAATATTTTTCTTTAATTTCTTTGATTAATTCAATTATTTTATTATAGTTGTTGCTTTCAATTTTTGCTTTCTGTTCAGAATTCTCTGAAACCGGCATAAACTGTTCAACTAACTTCTGTCTTGGAATAAACGGTGGATTTGCAGGATCAATTCCATTGTTTCTGTAACATAACCAGGCAAAAATATCCTTTCCGACAGGTGATGTAATATTTTTATAAGCATTATAGTCAATTGGAACTGCATGTCTTTGACAAAAACCTGCAAATTCAGCAGAAAGATAAATTTTAAAATGGCCGTATTTGTTTTCTCCAGTACCATCTTCAATTTCTTTAAACTGAACCCCATTTGTAAAACGAATGTTACCGGTTGTATGTGTAGTTACCTGAACATCCTCTTTTGGATAATTTCCATCTTCATATAATTCCTTAAAAAGATATCCTGCTTTTGATTCTCTGACTTTCTGTTCAAACATAAATGCTGCATTTGAAAAACAGAAAAGCTGTTCACGGATATCTTTTCCTCTCTGTTTAGGAAGCTGAAGTTCCTTTAGCAGATCTGCAAGTGAATTAAATTCAATCATTACAGGAACATCTTTTTCTCCGGAAAGAACACAATGGGTTGTAAAAACTGAAAGAAGAAGTCTTCCGTATCGTCCGTAAGGAACATTGATAGGTGATGTAAGAGTAAGAGAAACACCATTGCTTCCTTTTCTGACAAAAACCTGTTTATGAATATTCTTGAAAGGAAGTGATGCGGTTGTAAAAAAACTTGGAATGTATTTCAAAATTTTTTTATCTTTCTGCATTTCTTCTGAAAGAAACAGGTCGGTTACTGATGAATCAACTACTGACAGATCTTGTATATCATTTTTTCTTTTCATGAATCCCTCCAGGGGATATTTTACCGCCTGCCCTACCCTGTAAATTCGCTCTCAGACGCGTCAAAAAGGGGCTTAAAACGGTTTTTTTAATATGAAACGACTACTTTCTCAAAATTTCGCCGTTCTTTGTAATAAAGGCCTTTCCCAACTCTATGTCCTGTCTTAAATAAGTCATGGCAGATCTGTAAGCCTGTGAAAGAGCAAATCCGTTTGAACAGAACATCTGGCGAAGTTCTGACTGTTCTTCTGGAGTTACATAGACACCGATGAGAACACGTTTTTTTGCAGATGGTTCTTCTGTCTGCCGGGAGGTAACAGTTTGAGTGACAACAGGTGTAACAGTTGAAGGCTTTACGTCACTTCTTGCTATTACAAGATTTTCTGCTACTGGAGATGAAGACATAGTTTCTGATGCGATTGATGCTGTATTCTGAACGCTGGCAGAAATATTCTGTTTCATTTCTTCTGCAAACGACATATTTTTTGAGTGTACTGCCATTATAATAACCTCTCTGAAAGTGCTGTAATTGCTTCAAGGGTTTCTTTTTTTGCCCTGATTTTTTTGTCCTGAATTGTCGTATGGATACTCTGGCTTTTTTCGAAGGCAGGATCTTTTGGAATAACGATGAATTCAAAATTTGTACCGGCATTGTTATATGCTTCAAGATATGCCGCCTGGTTTGACAGACGTTTATCCTGCTGGTTGAGAATAATCTTCTGGTATACAGGACTTACACCGTATTGTTTTTTGATATGAGAAAGATTGTTTGTGAAGATTTCCCATCCGTCTTTTGAAAATTCGTCAAGTTTAAGAACTGGTACTACTTCGTTACAGCCTATGAAAACTGATTTTTCAAATTCGTCAAAGGCTGGAGATGTATCAAAAATACAGTAGTCAAAATGTTCCTGAAGCTGAGGAAGAATTATATCCCTGAAAATAAAAGGATATGTTTCCTGTTTTGCCCATTTTTTTAATTCCCCGCCAACACCAAATGTTGGAATGACATAAAGATTTTCGATATCTGATTTGTAGACACAGTCGAGGACACCTGCCTTTTCGTACAGTATGTCTGCAAGCTCGTGATCAAATTCGTTCAGAAGCCAGGAGCTTGAATTTCCCTGAGGGTCGCAGTCAATGTAGACTACTCTTTTGCCTTTAAGGGCAAGTTCAACACTTAAAGAAACGGAGATAGAGGTTTTTCCTGTACCACCCTTTTGAAGTGCAAATGCATAAGATTTCACAATATCCCTCCCACAAGATAATGCTTATTTGTAATGTAAGTACATTATAAAATCTGTCATTTTTTATGTCAAATTTAAAAATGTTAAAAATATAAACAAATGTTAATATATTAAACATATATTTAACATTTGTTAAAAAGATAAAAATTTAAAATGTTAAAACGTTAAACAAAAGGTAAACAAGTGTTAAACAAAAGGTAAACAAATAAACATTTAAAAGTATAAAAGTATTAACAAACGTTTAACATATGTTAAAACTTTTAACAAAATTTTAATGCATAAAATTATGGCCCTAAACGGCCCGTAAATCAACGCAAAAATAAAAAACATAAAAGATGTCGGCCGAATTTCAGGTCCTCTCAAAATCAATCCTCGTGCGTCTGAGAGGGTTTTAAAAAATCATGATTTTTGGTGATTTTGAGACAATTTTCTGGGTTTTATCTGTTGAAAAATTAAATACAGATGTAGAATTATACGGGTATGAATATTCAAATTTTAGAAATGCCCCTGGATTTTGGTGCCAGCCGCCGCGGCTCTGATATGGGGCCTTCTGCAATTCGTCTTGCAGGATTAAAAGAACGGCTGGAGTGTGGCGGACACATTATTGAAAAATATTTTTCTCCTATTCAAATAAATCCTCAGGAATATGAAGAAATTGGAAATCCTAAGGCAAAATATCTTAATCCAATTGTCAGGGCTAACAGTCAGCTGGCTGAGGAAGTGGAAAAGGCAATAGGGAAGGGGGACTTCCCGCTGATTCTTGGAGGGGACCATTCAATCTTTCTAGGATCTGCTGCAGGACTTTCTTCGGCATATAAAAAAAGTAATACATCACTGGGCGTGCTTTATGTCGATGCTCACGGGGACTTTAATACAGCCGATACTTCTCCCAGCGGAAATATTCACGGCCAATGTATGGCAGCTTCCTGTGGATATGGTATTCCGGAACTTACAAATCTGTATTATGAAGGACGGAAAATTGATCCGGAGAATGTGTGTTATGTAGGAATCAGGGATCTTGATGCTGGAGAAAAGAAGCTGATGAAAGAAGCCGGGGTAACTGTTTTTACCATGACCGATATAGACCGCCTTGGATTTAACGATGTGGTGCGTAAGATTATTGTATTTTTTAAGAGCAGGGTAAAAGCTGTACACTTGAGTTTTGATATGGACTGTCTTGATCCTATGTATGCTCCCGGAACTGGATACCAGCTTGCTGCAGGAATGACTAATAGAGAAGCACTTCTACTGATGGAAGAAATGAGTAATTGTGGTCTTGTTAAATCTGCTGAAATTGTAGAAGTAAATCCAATTTCTGATATAAGAAATCAGACTTCGGCTTTTGCAGTGGATCTTATTGCCCGTCTTTTAGGCGAAAAGTTATTTTGATTTTTCTCTATGGATTTTGAAAATTGAATTGTCTTCAACAGTAAACTGCCTGTAAGCTTCCTTTTCTGAATGCTATCAAAAGTCTCTGCCTTCATTTTTATAAATCCTGTATTTTAGTATAATTACGGGTATTCCAAAAAATTGTAAATTAAACACGTTCTTTCCTGAAAAGACAGTTTATGGTTTTTGAGGTAAAATAAAAATACAAATTTGCCAGAATCAGGCTTATCATGAAAAACTTCCGGAGGATTGTAATGACAGATGATGAATTGCTGCTAAAATCACTGAATAGTTATTTTGCTGAAATTAAGGAAGAAATTCTCTGGGTAACAGGGGATGATGATTTTTCCAGGGAATTAAAAGATGAGCTTAATGATTATAAAGAAATTCTGGAAAGCCTGATTCCAGAAATCCAGGGTGTTGATTCTCTTTATGAACTTGATGAAGATGAGCAGAGTTTTATTCTGGAATGTCTTGAAGACTATATGGAAGTTTTTGTAATTGACGGAACAAATCCTGAACAATTGGAAAAGGATGAAGAAGAATATTCACAGTTGTGCAGTCTGTTTTTTGATCTTTGTGGTGATGAAAACGAAGATGACGAGAACTAGACGAGACAATTTTTGTAACTCACATAGAAGAATTATTCAAGGGTTAGTATGAAACTATGGCAAAAAATAAACGGGGGCAGAGGCCTCTTTCTTTAGGGGATATTCCAAAAGGCGATATTCTATATTTTCTTTCTTTTTTTAGACCGCATATTAAGCTTTTTACAGCTGATATGATTTGTGCAGTTTTTGTAGCAGCTGTTGATGTATGGTTCCCTGTAATTTCCAGAAAAACTTTGAATAAACTCCTGCCTCAGTTTGAATTAAATCCAAATTTTGTAATGAAAGCATTTTTTCTTATCATTGCCTTTTGCTTTGGATTATATATCCTTAGAACAGCAGCCTACTGGTTTATTACATATTTTGGTCATGTTTTTGGTGTAGCTGTTGAGACGGATATGCGTCGGGAAATTTTTAATCATATTCAGAAGCAATCCTTTAGTTTTTTTGATAAAAACAGAACTGGATTAATTATGTCTCGGGCTACTACAGATTTATTTGATATTTCAGAACTGGCTCATCATGGGCCGGAAGATCTTTTGATTTCGATTCTAACTCTTCTGGGTGCATTTGGTGTTTTATTTTCTATTCGTTGGGAACTGGCAGTTATTGTATTTGTTTCACTTCCACTTATGATTTTTATGACTTATTCCTGTAGAAAGAAAGTTATGAATTCAAGTGCGGGAGTAAAGGCCAGAACTGCAGATATTAATACAGAACTGGAAGCTGCTGTTTCTGGAATTCGTGTTACTAAGGTTTTTACAAACGAACTTTTTGAGATAAACAGATTTGAAGAAAGCAACAGAGAGTATTATTTTGCAAAGAAACAGAATTACAAAGCTATGGCAGAAATGCATTCAAAAATGGAATTTGTAACACATATCCTGAATGTAATTATTCTTGCTGCCGGCGGCTGGTTTATTATGCAAAAGCAGATGACTCTGGGTGATCTTGTTGCGGCTAATATGTTTGTTGCTGCTTTTCTGCAGCCGATTCGACGGCTTACAAACTTTGTTGAACAGTTCAGTAACGGAATGGCAGGTTTTATGAGGTTTTCTCAGCTTATGCGAACTCATGAAGAAATAGAAGAAAAACCTGATGCTTTAGTTCTTGAAAATTGCAGGGGAGAAATCAGTCTGGAGCATGTAAATTTTGAATACAATGAAGGGCTTGATGTTCTTAAAGACCTTACATTAAAAGTTCCTGCCGGTAAGACAGTTGCCCTTGTGGGACCTTCTGGGGGAGGAAAAACCACGATTTGTCATCTGATTCCACGGTTTTACGATTTTGAAAGCGGAAGCATTTTTATTGACGGTAAAAACATTAAAGATTTTACACTGGAGTCACTTAGAAAACAGATTGGATTTGTTCAGCAGGATGTGTTTTTGTTTGCAGGAACAGTGCGTGACAATATTGCTTATGGAAAACCTGATGCTACAGAAGAAGAAATAATTCTGGCTGCCAGACGGGCAGAAATTTATGATGACATTATGAATATGTCTGACGGATTTAATACAGTTGTGGGGGAAAGGGGAATCAGGCTCTCTGGAGGTCAGAAGCAGCGTATAAGTATTGCCCGGGTTTTCTTAAAAAATCCACCGGTTCTTGTTCTTGATGAAGCGACTTCTGCTCTTGATACTGTGACCGAAATGAAAATTCAGGGGGCCTTTGATGAATTAAGCAAAGGGCGTACAACTTTTGTTATTGCTCACAGATTAAGTACTATAAGAAATGCACATATTATTGCCGTGGTAGATAACGGAAGGATAATTGAAACAGGAACTCATCAGGAGTTACTGAATGCCCGAGGTGAATATTACAGACTTTATAATGCACAGAATATGTCAAACATCAGGACAGAAGGTGAGAAATTTTAAAGTTGATTTGGAACAGTTCTGATTGTAAAATTTTAGTATGGATTTTAAAAGATTAACAGACACTTATACACTTTCAAACGGGAATAAAATTCCCTGTATCGGTTTTGGAACATGGCAGTCGGAAGACGGTGCTGAATGTTACGAGGCCGTAATGGCTGCCTTACGAGCAGGATACCGTCATATTGATACCGCTACAGCTTATGGTAACGAAGAATCTGTTGGAAAAGCTGTCAGGGACTTTTTAAAAGAAAGCGGTGTTAACAGATCAGAACTGTTTATTACCACCAAGCTGTGGAATGTAGATCATGGATATGAAGAAACAAAAAAAGCCATTGATCTTTCGTTAAAAAGGCTTGGGCTTGAGTATCTTGATTTATATCTTATTCACTGGCCTAATCCTATAAAATATCGTGACTGCTGGGAACAGAGAAATGCTGACAGCTGGAAAGCGATGGAAGAAGCTTACAATGCAGACAAACTGAAGGCAATTGGAGTTTCAAATTTCTGCCAGCGTCATCTTGAAGCGCTGGCTAAAACTGCAAAAATTGCTCCGATGGTGAATCAGATAAAGCTTTGTCCGGGTCAGAGTCAGCCAGAACTTGTTGAATACAGCAAAAAACATGGAATGATTGTTGAAGGTTATAGTCCTCTTGGTACCGGAGGTATTTTTGACAACCAGGAAATGAAAAAGCTGGCAGATAAATATGGAAAGACTGTGGCTCAGATTTGTATTGGCTGGAGCCTTCAGATGGGATTTCTTCCTCTGCCAAAAAGCGTTACAGAAACAAGAATAATTGAAAATACAAAAATTTTTGATTTTGAGCTTGATGCTGCAGATTTATGTCTTATTGCAAATCTGAAGGATACAAATATCCGCCAGGCAAGAAATCCGGACGAAGCCCCTTTTTAAAACCTATTGACTTAGTAGGTTATTAAGTTTAATAATATTCATAATCTTTTATCTGCTCCCTTGAAGGCAGATAATTAAAAACTGTAGTTCTAAAGGAGAAGCAAGGGATTATGAGTTCGATTATTGAACTGAAAAATATATACAAAACTTTTGAACAGAATGGAAAAACTTTTAACGCTGTTGAAGATGCTTCTGTTTCTATTGAGAAGGGAGAAATTTTTGGCATTATCGGTTTTTCCGGTGCAGGAAAATCAACTCTTGTAAGAACCATCAATCTGCTTGGTCGTCCAACTTCTGGTTCTGTAATTGTAAATGGAAAAGATTTTCTTTCTCTCTCTGCAAAGGAATTGAGAAAGGAAAGAAAGAATATTGGAATGATTTTCCAGCATTTTAATCTTATGCCAAGCCTCAATGTTTTTGATAATGTGGCTTTTCCTCTCAAGGGAGTAGGGCTTTCTAAAAAAGAAATTGAAGAAAAGGTACGCTCCCTTCTGGCTCTTGTTGAAATCAGTGACAAAGAAACTAATTTTCCGTCTCAGCTAAGTGGTGGTCAGAAGCAGCGTGTCGCAATTGCCAGGGCCCTTGCTAATGATCCTGAAATTCTTCTTTGTGATGAAGCTACTTCTGCACTGGATCCTACAACAACAAAATCAATCCTGGCCCTTCTAAAAAAACTTAACAGAAATCTGGGACTGACAATTGTAATCATTACTCACCAGATGGAAGTTATTAAGTCTATCTGTCATCATGTTGCTGTAATGGAACATGGACGAATTGTTGAGCAGGGAGAAGTATTTAATATTTTTGCTCAGCCGAAGGATGAAGTTACAAAGCGATTTATCCGGTCTACATCGAGCCTTACAAAAATTGAAGAGCTGATTGAAGAGGACAGCCCTGTAGTTCACCTGGAAAAAGATGAAAAACTGGTTCGCTTTACATATGTTCAGAAAAATGTAAGTGAACCTTTAATATCTGCCACATCGAGAATTTATGATGTGACTATGAATATTGTTTTTGCTGAAATTGAAATTGTGCAGGATGCTCCAATCGGAGGTACTGTAGCAATTGTCAGTGGAAAACCGGAAGCAATAAACCGGGCACTGGAACATATAAGGCAGGAAAATGTTGGCGTTGAAGTTTTAAAGGAGGCAAACTAAATGATAGAATTTATTCAGCAGATTATTCCAAATGTTGCAGACCATCCTGAACGATTTGTTACTGCCTTTGGAGAAACTTTTGTAATGACAGCCTGGTCAGGAGCCATCAGCTTTGTTATTGGTATTATTTTTGGTATTACGCTTACTGTTACAAAGAAAGATGGAGTTCTGGAAAACAAAGTGATTTTTCAGATTCTGGACAAGCTTATTAATCTTTTCCGGTCGGTACCTTTTATTATTCTTCTTACAGGTGTTATGCCTTTAAGCCGTCTTTTGATGGGAACGGCAATCGGGGTTAGAGGTGCAATTGTTCCTCTTGTTTTTGGAACAGTTCCATTTTTTAGCCGCCAGATTGAAGCAGCTCTGGCAGAGGTTGACGGAGGACTTGTTGAAGCTGCCTTAAGCATGGGACTTTCGCCAGTTGATATTATTGTTCGTGTGTATCTGAGGGAAAGCCTTGGTCCTATTATTCGAGGAACAATGATAACTGCTGTAAGTTTAATTGGTTTAACAGCCATGGCAGGTGCAGTTGGGGCAGGGGGACTTGGTAATTATGCCATCATGTACGGACATGACAGAAATCAGCTTGATGTAACATGGCTGACAATTGTCGTACTTGTAATAGTCGTAAACATTATCCAGGGAATTGGAAATAAATTAGTTAAAAAAGCAAAAAAGTAGTAAAGCAGGCGATGCGGGCGGCGTTTGAGCCCGCAGGAAGGGGTGGAGAGCAACGTAGTGCGAACCAGGGGAAGGCTTTCCCCTAAGGAGAATAAAAATGAGGAGTTTAAATAGAAGAAAAGTTGGAATTATTGGAGCAGGTCATGTTGGAAGTCACGGGGGATATGCCCTCATTTCGCAGGGACTTGTTGAAGAAATAGTTTACATTGATGTTGATAAGAAAAAAGCAGAAGCACAGGCCCTGGATCTTTACGATTCTTCTACATATCTGACAAAGCATGTAAAAGTTTATGCAGGTGATTACAGTGATATAAAAGATGCAGACATTCTTATAGTTGCTGCAGGACCACTTCCTGACATGGCTGCAGGACAGACCGACCGTCAGCAGACTCTGGGAGCTACTGTGGCAATTCTTAAGGAAATTATTCCACAGATTAAATCCAGCGGTTTTAACGGAATTATTGTAAATATTTCAAATCCTGCCGATGTAGTAACTCATTACCTTCAGGAAAAGCTTGAATGGGACCCTGCAAGAATTTTTTCTACTTCGACAACACTGGACAGTGCCCGTCTTCGTCGTGCTATTAGTGAAGCTACAGGTTATGACCAGAAATCGATTGTTGCTTATGCTCTGGGAGAACACGGAGAAAGTCAGATGGTTCCTTGGAGTACAGTTTCTGTTGCAGGAAAGCCTCTCTTAAAGCTTATTGAACAGCAGCCTGAAAGATTCGGAAAACTTGATCTTGAATCTATTGCTGCTGCAGGAAAAGGTGCTGGGTGGATTATCCTTGGAGGAAAGGGAAGCACAGAATTTGGAATTGGAGCTTCCATTGCACAGGTTGTTCAGGCCGTGTACGGAGATGAAGATAGAATTCTTCCTGTTTCCACACTTCTTAAAGGTCAGTATGGGCAGAAAGATGTTTATGCATCTGTTCCATGCCGTCTTAACAATTCCGGTGTGGCAGAAATTATTGAACTTGATCTTACTGAAGAAGAACTTAAAAAGTTTGCTGCCAGCTGCGAATCGATGAACGCAAATTATCAGAAAGCACTGAGCCTGTAATTTTTAAAATAGCGGTTGTAAAAGGAGCGGTCATGCTACCTGAAAATGTCTGAATTACAGGGTTTTTATTTGGAGGGGTATGTACTATAATTAGTTGTATTATTTCACGAAAGCCAATGGGGGTGCACTGTGTCTGGAATAATTAAAAAAGCCAGTCTGCGTGATCAGGTATACGACTATCTTAAAGAAGCTATCCTTAATCAGGATTTTAAGAGAGGTGAAAACGTAAACCTTGATGAGCTTTGCCGAAAACTAGGCATAAGCAACACTCCGATTCGTGAAAGCATCAACCTGCTTGTAAAAGAAGGCCTTATTGAATACAAACAGAATATGGGCTTCTTTGTAATCGATCCTGACAGAAAAACTGTAAACGAAATGCTTCAGGTGGTTTTCTTTATGGTTATTGCCGCTTATCGCTATTGCTTTCGTCTTGGAAGAATGGAAATGATTATTCCAAAGATGGAAGAACAGCTTGAAAAGCAGAGAATGCTTCTGGAAAAAGGCGATACCCTGGGCTACATTGAAATTACCCATAATTTTGAGCGATGTATTATTGAAGGCGTAGATAATGCAATGCTGGTAAAAGAATATGACGACAAGAAAACAATAATGGCCTTTATCTCAACTTATTATTCAGAAAATAATCTTGAGTCACTGAAAAAGGCTTTTATGGTTCACGAAAAAATTCTGAACACCATGAAAGAAGAAAAACTTGAAGATGTTGTACTTCTAATGCGTGATCATTACTACAATCCAGAACGATAAAAAAACGGGCTGTCCCAAAAGTCCAACTTGTGGTGGTTGAGTCCATCGACAGGCTCAGGATATTACTTGTTGACCCGAGGGGTGTGGCAGGTGGTAACCACAACATTTAGTGCAAAGGTCTATTTTATAGGCTCAATGACGGGTTTTATTTATTCAAAAGATTTTTGATGTATAGAGCTGTCTGCAAAAGACAACGGTTTTCTCCGTCAGACAAGTCCATTCCAAGAGTTTCTTCAATCTTGTTAATCCTGTACACGACAGTATTTCTGTGGGTAAAGTTTGCTTCCGAAACAAGCTGAACGTTTCCACCGAATTTCAGATAAAGAGCCAGGGTTTTAAGGTAATCTTCAGATTTTTCTTTTTCATATTGGTTCATTTTTCCGAGAGTCTGATCATACATTTGCTGAAGGATATTCTTGTCTTTAACGGCAGTGAGTATTTTATACATTCCAAGACTGTCGTATTTAAAAAGTTTTCCGTCTTCTTCTGCAAAACTCATGGCAGTTTCTGCATGTTCAAATATTTCCGAAAGATCAGTAATGTCTGTACAGCTGTCGGACCGGGAAAGTCTCTTTGTTTGAAAAAACCTGTCTTTTTGGGCTGTTGTTAACAGGCTTGCTTCAAATTCCTCAGTATTGTCTTTTACGATATAAATTACCCTGTGATTGTGAATGACGCTGCACCAGTCCTTTTGTGGTGTCGTGATGTGAGATTCAAACTGAAAGTGCAGATATCTTTTTATCTGCTCCATGTCATTGTTAAAATCCTTTTCATCAAGCTCCATGAGATAGATAGAAAAATTTTTTGAGTCAAAAAAAGGTGTATTTTGAAGCTGCTTTTCATCAAATTTTTCTTTTTCAAAAATAGCTTTGTAAAAAAAATTTTTCAGGGAATGGGTGTTCTGGAAGTCTGCAGAAATCATGTTTCCCCAGTCCTGCATGACATCAATAGTATGAATTTCCCATGGCATTGAAAAAAGAGGAAACGCAGTTTTGTTACACCATTCTATAACTTCATCAGGAATGGAAAGAATGTATTTACCTGTGTTGATTACAAGTCCGGAAGCGTTATGCTCCTGGAAGCTTTTTATAAAGGTTAAAAGGTAATCTGCCAGGTCTTTGTCAGTAATGTCATGGCCTTCTTTTTTGAGACGTTCTATGTTGAGACCTGTTGTAATGCCAATTTCTCCGCCACGAGTGTATTTGATTGTGGAAGGATCTTCCGTGTAGTAAACCCAGCTGACAGAATTGTTCATTCCATTTTTCCCGGCTTCAAGTCGAAGCTTAAAAGGAATCTCGGAAAAACTAAATAAAGTATGAACTGTTACAGCCATAAAAACCTCCACAAAAAAGGAAACTCCTGTAGGGCTTGCGGGCTGATGTATCGTCTGTAAGTCCTTACAAAAAAATATATAAAAGTTTGTAAAAAATAACAATGTGCACGATGCACGATTATGATAATTTTTAGATAGAAATTAGCGAGCGGGAGTAAAACTTCTGCAGATTTGGAGGCAAAATATGACAGCAAAAGAAATTGCAGATATGCAGACATCAAATGTACTGCTGGGATGGAGCAAACAGGCTAACCTGGCTCCAATTGTTGTAGATCACGCAGAAGGAATTTATATCTACGATACAGACGGAAAACGTTACGCAGATATGTCTTCAGAACAGGTAAACGTAAATGCCGGTTATGGTAATAAAGAAATGACAGAGGCTATTAAAGCCCAGCTTGATAAATATGCTTACGTTCAGGGCTCCTGGGGTGCTGAACCTCGTGCAAAGCTTGCAAAGTCAATAATGGACAGACTCCCAGCTCTTGCCGGCGGTAAGGTGTTCTTTACAAACGGTGGGGCTGATGCCAATGAAAACGCAATAAAAATGGCCCGCATGTATACAGGCCGCTTTAAGGTAATGAGTCAGTACCGTTCATATCACGGGTCAACATTCGGTGCAGGAAACCTTACAGGTGAACCACGCCACTTTGCACTTGAACCTGCTATTCCAGGATTCATTCATTTCCGCGGTCCTTACTCATACCAGGAAAAAATCAAGTTTGCCAGCGAAGATGAAGAATGCGAATACTATGTAGACAAACTCCGGGAACAGGTTATTTTTGAAGGCGGTGACAGGATTGCAGCCATCATCCTTGAAACAGTAATCGGTTCAAACGGCATTATTATGTATCCAAAGAACTATCTTAAAGGTGTTCGCAGGATTTGTGACGAATTCGGCATTATGATGATTTGTGATGAGGTAATGGCCGGCTGGTACCGTACAGGAAAAATGTTTGCTTACATGAACTTTGATGTAACTCCAGATATCATCACTTTTGCAAAAGGCGTAAACTCTGGATATATTCCTCTTGGCGGAGCAATTGTTAAGAAAGAAATCGCTCACTTCTTTGACGACGTTTATCTCAGCTGTGGTCTTACTTATTCAGGTCATCCACTGGCCTGTGCTGCAGGTGTAGCTTGTCAGGAATTTTATCTTAAGAATGACATCGAAGGTCATGTTCAGAGAGTTGGAAAGCATCTGGGAGAAAAGCTTGAAGAAATCAAGGCAAAGCACAAGAGTGTAGGTGATGTACGTTACATCGGTCTTTTTTCTGGGGTTGAGCTTGTTAAGTCAAAGGAATCTAAAGAACCTCTCGTTCCATGGGGACAGGATCCGAAAGGCATTATGGGTGCCATCGTAAAAGAACTTAAATTCCGCGGGTTCTTTACATATTCACACGAAAATGTAATCGTAGTGGCTCCTCCGCTTATTATTACAGAAGCTCAGATTGATGAAGAACTTGCTAAACTGGATGAAGTATTGAATATTGTTGACGAAAAGTATGTATAATTAGAGTAAAAATTTTTGAACGTGTGGTCCGGCAGGAAAACCTGCCGTCGCTATGTCTGCCCTTCGCTAACGCTCATTCTAACGGAATGCCCGAGGCATTCCGTTAGAACTTCGGGGCTACCAGCGCTACCACATAAACAGGAGTCCAATATGGAAATGCGTAGAAAGGACCGTGAAGTTACTGATTTTAAGAAAATTGTGGAAATAATCAGTCACTGCGAAATCATAAGACTTGGTCTTTTGGATGGTGAATATCCTTACATTGTTCCATTAAACTTTTCTTATGAGGCAGATGAAGCATCCGGGAAGATTATTTTCTATATTCATGGTGCCATGGCCGGAAGAAAATACGGGCTCCTTCAGAAAAACAAAAAATGCTCTTTTGAAATGGATAATTTTATCAAGATTGATTATCTTTACGATCACCATGACATTACAACACGCTATGAAAGTGTAATGGGAACAGCAGATGTAGAAGAAATTAAGCAGGAAGATAAAGAAAAAATCATGCAGGAGAAGGTGCTTTCCAGATGGGAAGAAGCCAGCAGGTTTCCGTGGAACAAGAATTCTCTTGCACGATGCGGAATGTTTAAAATAATTGTGAATTCAATTTCGGCAAAAGCTAATCCGGTGAAGGGTGGCCCCGATTTATAGAAAAAATATGGAGAAAAGCATGGCATTTAATTTTACTACTGCACCAAGAACAATTATTGGAGAGGGGGCTTTAAACACAGCCGCTCCATATCTTAAAGAGTTCGGTAAGAAGGCTCTTATTGTAACTGGTAAAGTAATTACAAAAACCGGACTGGCTGCCAGTGTTCAGGAAACTCTTTCCGGACTTGGAATAGAATCTGTTATTTTTAATGATCTTCCTGGAGAACCAGATGATCTTATGATTTATGCCGGTGTTAAGGTTTTTAAAGACGAAAAATGTGATTTTATCATCGGTTTTGGCGGAGGAACACCTCTTGATACTGCAAAGGCAATTGCAGCAATGGCAGTTCTTCCAGGAAAGCTTATTGATTATTTCGGAAAAGAAATTACAGGAGAATTTGCACCTCTTGTTCTTATTCCTACAACTGCGGGGACAGGTTCAGAAGTTACAAAGTATTTTGTTTATACAGACACTTCTACAAATTCAAAGCTGCTTTTAAAAGGTGATGCACTTCTTCCAAGAATTGCTGTCATTGATTACACATACACAATGTCCAGTCCTGCTTCAATTACTGTAAATACAGGGATGGATGCACTTACTCATGCAGTAGAAAGCTACACTTGCCGCAAAGCAAATCCTGTAACAGATATGTTCTGTATTGATGCAGTAAAGAGAATATTCAAATATCTGCCTGTTTCTGCAAAGGATGGAACAAACAGGGAAGCCAGAGAAAATATGGCTTTTGCTGCATACGAAGCTGGGGTTGCAATCAATACATCTCCTACAACAATAGTACATGGAATGAGTCGTCCGATTGGGGCTGTATTCCACGTTCCTCACGGAATTTCCAACGCAATGCTTTTAACAGAATGCTTGAGGTTTGTTCTTGAAGGATGCTATGAAAAATTCGGACGCCTCGGTGTTGAAATCGGAGTTGCTACCCTTGAAGATTCACCTAAAGTTCAGGCAGAAAAATTCATGGCCGCTCTTGATAGACTTACTGCAGAATTAAAGATTCCCACACTTTCTGAATATGGCCTTGATATGGCGGAATTTGAAAGGATGGAAGAAAAGATGGCTTCTGACGCTGCTGCCAGCGGAAGTCCTGCCAACTGCTGGAAAGTTGCTACCAAAGAAGATATGGTAAAAATCTACAATTCCTTAAGGATAAAATAATAGTCATTGTTTAAATTGAACAAAAATACTAGAAAAAATATGTTTAAAATTTACTATACAATCGTGCACGAAAGCGACATATTGTCAGTATAAAAAACGTGCACGAAACAAAAGGAAGTTATTATGAAGCTTGCTTTGATTCAAATGAAAGGCACCGACATCAATGATCAGAACATTGAAATTGCCCTTAAAAAAATAAAGGAAGCGGCAGACAATGGAGCAGATCTTGTAGTTCTTCCGGAAATGTTTAGTTGTCCTTATAAAGCAGCTAACTTTCCAATTTACGCCCAGAAAGACGGTGGTAAAAACTGGAAGGCCTTAAGCCAGGCTGCCAGTCAGAACGGGGTTTACCTTGTGGCCGGTTCTATGCCCGAAGAAGACCAGGGTAAAATCTATAACACTTCCTATGTCTTTGACAGAAAGGGAAGTCAGATTGCAAAGCACAGAAAAATGCATCTGTTTGACTGTGACATTGCAGCGGTTCACTTTCATGAAAGTGACACACTTAGTGCAGGAGATTCTGTTACAACATTTGAAACAGAGTTCGGCACAATGGGACTTATGATTTGTTTTGACATAAGGTTTCCTGAATTAAGCAGGCTGTTATGCCAGAAGGGAGCAAAGCTTGTAGTTGTTCCTGCGGCATTTAACATGACAAGCGGACCTTCCTGGTGGGAAGTAATGTTCCGTGCCAGATCTGCAGACAACCAGTTCTATATGTGTGGTTGTGGTCCTGCCCGGGATGAAAACGCAGGTTATGTATCATGGGGGCATTCAATTGTTACAGATCCTTTTGGAAAGGTTCTTGAACAGCTGGATGAAAAAGAAAATACACTGTACTGTCAGCTGGATCTGAACACAGTTGAAGATTTCAGACAGCAGTACAAAATATTAAAATCAAGGAGACTTGATATTTACAAAGTTGAAGAGATATAAGCTTCAGCAATAAAAATGGTCAAAGGCGGCCGGGATTTCTTAATTCAGAGATTCCGGCCGCTTTTTTTATAAAAACTAATTAAGAATATAAATGGAGGTTCTTATGAAAAAGTTAATTAGAAATGCAGCCATTGCAATGGCTGGACTGGCTCTTACTTTTGGATTTGCTGGCTGCGAAAAGAAAAGCGGCAGTTCAAAGATTAAAATTGGAGTACTGTATTCTACTACAGGTAACTTCAGTCTCTCTGAAACTCCTATGCAGAATGCTGCAAGAATGGCCATTGATGAAATCAACGCTGCCGGTGGTATCAAAGGTTCTCTCATTGAACCTCTTTACGTAGATTATGGTTCAGATCCTTCAATGGCAGCTGAAAAAGCCCAGCAGCTTATCCTTAAAGATCAGGTTGCAGCAATTATCGGTACAAACGCTTCAAACACTCGTCTTGCCGTAATTCCAACAATCGAAAAGTACAATGGTCTGCTCGTTTACAACACATATTATGAAGGTGAAAAACCATCAAAGAATCTTCTTTACACAAATACTGTTCCAAACCAGCAGGTTGCTGCTTACATCCCATGGATGATCAACAACATTGGTAAAAAGATTTATATTGTTGGGTCAGACTATGAATTCCCACGCAAATCTATTTCATTTGCAAAAGAATACATTGCAAAATCAGGCGGAATCATCGTAGGTGAAGACTATGCTCCAACAGGAGAAACAGACTTCTCTTCTATTGTAAACAGAATCAAGGCCAGTGGTTGTGATGTAGTATTCAGTGCGGTTGCAGGTAACTCAGCAGTTCCTTTCTACAAAGACTATTCACAGTACGGAATGGATCCTAAAAAGGTACCTATCTGTGGTATTGCCAGCCATGAAGCTGCAATCAAATCTGTAGGTAAGGCTGCAGTGGGATGTTACGCTAGTTTTGACTACTTCAACTCAATTGACACTCCAGAAAACAAACAGTTCATCGAAAAGTACACATCCCTTTACGGAACAACAACTACTGTAACAAACCTGGCAGAAGGTGCTTATCACGGTGTTTACATGCTTGCAAAGGCCATTGAAAACTCTAAATCGCTTTCATCACAGGACATTATTGCAGCTGCCAGCGGACTTGAATTTGACAGCCCAGCCGGAAAACTCAAGATGGATGCAGAAAACCACCACTGCTGGGTTAACAGCTACATTGGTCAGGTTCAGGAAGATCTTACTTACAAAGTAGTAGCATCAAGCGATGGCCTTGTAGCTCCAATTCCTAACTAATACTTAAAAATCGGACAGGAGGAAGGAGATTTTCCTTCCTCTTTTTTCACAGAAAACAAAAAGGAGGTAACGAATGAGTTTATTTTTACAACAGTTATTAAATGGTATTTCAAGCTCATCCGTTTTATTTTTAACAACGATCGGGCTTGTAATCATCTTTGGAATGATGGACGTAGTAAATAATGCCCATGGTGAATTTATTATGATAGGTGCTTATACAGCATGTGTAAGCGTAAACAGCCTGCATATGCCATTTGCAGTTGCGATGATTTTGAGTGCAGTTGTTGCTGGTGTCGTCGGTATCATTATTGAACGGTCTGTAATCAAAAAACTGTACGGTAAGGTTGCAGAAACACTTCTTGTAACATTTGCTCTGGAATATATCATTCAGCAGATTGTCAGAATGATTTTTGGTCCTGAAAACGTAACTATTGAAGTTCCTTTAAAAGGTCAGCTTGTGATGGGAAGTGTTTCAATCCCTTATTACAATTTATTTTTGATTGTTATGGCAGTAGTAGTTCTTTCAGCTACACTTCTGCTTTTTTATAAAACAAGTTTCGGTATGCAGCTTAGAGCTATTAACCAGAACAGAGACATGACTGAATGTCTTGGTATTAACGTAAGCAGAATCAACATGTTTACTTTTGCTTACGGTGCGGCTCTTGCTGGTCTTTCAGGTGCACTTATTGCACCAATCAAGAGTGTTTTCCCGGGTATGGGACCTGCATTTAACGTTGACGGCTTCCTTGTTGTAATTCTTGGCGGCTTAAATTCAATTATTGGGTCATTTGCATCCGCATTTGTTATTAACGAATCCATTACTTTAATGTCTGGTTACATGAGTCAGATTGTTTCAAAACTTTTGATTTTCGTAGTAATTATCGTAATTATCAGATTCAGACCAAACGGTTTGTTCTCCTCAAAAGAAAAGAGATAGGGTGGAGGTAAAAAATGAGTATTGAAGAAAGAATTGAACTTCTAAAAAAGCCTTCACTTTCCGGTGTTAAAGGTGTTTCTGTCGAAAAATGGATTGCTTACGGAATGTTTGTTCTCCTTTTTGCAATTCCTTTGTTTTCATCACTGTACAATCAGCTTGTATTTGGAAAATTTATTTCATATATGATTTTTGCACTTTCCCTTGATATTCTCTGGGGATATGCAGGTCTTATGAATCTTGGTTTTGCCCTGTTCTTCGGACTTGGAGGATACGTTTTAGGTATTTCTCTTTCATGTCAGAATGGGCTTCCGGCATTTATGGAATTTGGTGGTCTTAAAGAAATCCCTCTTTTATACCTTCCATTAAAAAACATTCCGTTTGCCGTTTTTATGGGTCTTTTGATTCCATCCCTTGTTGCTTTACTGCTTGGTGTGTTCATTTTCTACAGCAAAATTAAGGGTGTTTTCTACAACCTTATTACACTTGCACTTGTAGCTCTTTTTGAACTTCTTCTTGCAACAAAGCAGATGTATACAGGCGGATCTTCAGGAATTAACGGTATTGGCGGTGGTCTTGATAAAATCACAATCGGTGGCTCTCCGATCAGCGTAACAGGCTGGTACTACATCGGTTTTGCCGGTTTGATAATTGTTTACATTCTCTGCCGCTTTATTACAAAGGCAAGGTTTGGAAGCGTAATTAAATCTGTACGTGACAACGAAGCCCGCCTTCAGTTCCTTGGATATAACCCTGCAACCTTTAAAATCGCTGTATTTACAATTGCGGCCTTCTTTGCAGGATTTGCCGGAATGGTTTATCTGCCAATGACTTCATTTATTTCTATTGAATCTGCAGGTATCGGTTTTTCTACAACTATTCTTGTCTGGCTTGCAGTTGGCGGCCGCGGAAATCTTACAGGTGCCATGGCCGGTGCCCTTCTTGTAAGCTTCCTCCAGTCAAAACTTTCTGAAAGCTTTGGAAATATGTGGCAGCTTGTTCTTGGTGTTGTTCTTATTCTTATAGTTTATTTTCTGCCAAAGGGAATCGTTGGAACATTACAGGACATTCAGTACAACAGGCGTATTGCCAGAGTATTAAACAAGAAGGAGGCAGAATAATGGCTTATCTTGAATTAAGAGATGTATCGGTTGTTTTTTCTGGCTTCCGTGCTGTAAACAAAGTAAATCTAAAAATTGAAGAAGGTGAACTTCGTGTACTTATCGGTCCAAACGGTGCAGGTAAGACAACAATCATGGATATGATAACAGGAAAAACTCATCCTACAGAAGGACAGATTTTCTTAAATGGTGAAGACATTACAGGTACTCCTGCATATAAAATTGCGGACTTTTACAAGATAGGACGCAAATTCCAGGGACCAAATATTTTTGCTAACATGACAGTTTTTGAAAACGTTGAAGTTGCTTTGAGAGGATTCAATTCCCTCATTAAAACTTTTACATATCGCCGTACACCGGAAATCATTGCAAAAATCGAAGATATCCTTAAGCAGATTAATCTTTACGAATACAAAGACATGATTTCTTCAAGTTTAAGTCATGGTCAGCGTCAATGGCTTGAAATGGGAATGGTTCTGGCACAGGATCCAAAAGTTATTCTTCTTGATGAACCTACAAGTGGTATGACAGCAGATGAAACTTTCAAAACAGGTGAAATGATTCTTAACGTAATGAAAGGAAAAACAATCCTGGTTATTGAACATGACATCGATTTTGTAAAGCAGATTGCAAACAAGGTAACTGTATTAAATCACGGTGAAATTCTTGCAGAAGGAAGTTACGAAGAGATTACAAACAATCCCGAAGTAATCAGAGTTTATCTCAAGACTGATGATGAACTTGAACCAAAAGAACCAACTGCAGAAGAAAAGATTGTTGCCCAGATGAAGGAACAGCTTGCTGAAAAAGTCAGAGAGGAGATGAAATAAATGCTTGAAGTAAAAGATGCCTGCGTTAGTTACGGTAAAAGCCGTGTAGTAAATGGAATCTCCTTGAAAATCGAAGGAGCTGAGACATATCTGGTTCTTGGTCGCAATGGTGTTGGTAAAACAACATTCATGAAAAGTATTATCGGTCTGCTTCCAATGGATTCCGGTTCCATCTGCTTTGATGGAAAAGACATTACAAAACTTAAGGCCAGCGGAAGATCTCAGAGTGGTATTGCTTACGTTCCACAGGGCCGCGAAATTATCCCGATGCTGACAGTAAAAGAAAATCTTCAGCTGGGAGCAGTTGCTCACAAGAAGGTTGATTTTGAATCAAAGATGGAGGAAGTATTAACTTATCTTCCTGACTTAACAGTACATTTACGCAGAAAGGGTGGTGTTCTCAGCGGCGGTCAGCAGCAGCAGCTTGCTATTGCCAGAGCCTTAATGAGTGATCCAAAAATCCTTATTCTTGATGAACCTACAGAAGGAATCCAGCCAAATATTGTTATGGGTATTGCAGATATTCTTAAGCGTTATCAGAAAGCAAAGAATATTCCACTTATTATTGTTGAACAGAATCTTCACTTTGCACGCCGCATTGGAGACCGTTTCATGATTATTCAGAAAGGTCAGAGTGTATTTGAAGGCAAAATTGATGAACTGACAGATGAGGTCAGTGCCAAGTACATTTCGGTTTAACGCAGATTAAAAGGAGACAAAAGAATATGGCAAAAAATTACGTAATAACAATCGCCAGGGGTTTTGGATCTGGTGGTAAAGAAATAGCTGTAAAAATCGGCGAAAAGCTTGGAATTCCTGTTTATGAAAAACAGATCCTTGAAATGGCCAGTGCTTATTCTGGACTTAGTGAAGAAATGTTTTTCCGTGTGGATGAAAAGCTGAGAGGCAGTTATGTTTCAAACGCTCTGTCTAAGTTCACTTTTCCTGCGGAAGTTTCTCCTACAAGCAAAAGATTTGAAAGCGATATCAACCTATTTTGCATTCAGTCGGAAATCATGCAGCAACTAGCCAAAAACGTAAGCTGCGTAATTATCGGTAAATGTGCAGATCATGTTCTTAAAGAATTTGATAATGTGGGAAGTTTCTACATTGAAGCTCCACGCTGGGCATGTCTTGAATCAATTACAAAAAAAATGGGAGTTGATGATAAAACAGCTGCAAAAATGATTGAAACAACAGACAAATACCGTGCCGAATATTACAAGTTCTACACTGGTGGAAACTATTGGACAAACCCTGTAAATTACGATTTGTCTTTGAACAGTGCACGAATCGGTCGAGAACTTTGTGCAGATGTAATAATCGATTACATGAAGCGTAAGTTTGGTGAGGACTTCTGTGACACATTTAAGGGTAAGCTTTAAGTTTTAAAATTCGATTTTTGGAGGCATCAGGATGTATCAGTGTAATTTAAAAAGAATGGGTGAAAAAATTTCTACCTTTGCAAAATTCGGAGATACAGGCCACGGCGGAATTACAAGATTTTCTCTTTCTGCCGAAGCAATTATGGCCCGTAACGAAATAAAAAAACGAATGACAAATCTTGGACTGGATTTTAAAACAGATGATATCGGAAACATTTACTGTACTCTCCCGGGAACTGATCCTTCGGCTCCAGTTATTATGAGTGGAAGTCACGCAGACTCAGTTCGTCAGGGCGGAAATTACGATGGAATCCTTGGTGTTCTTACAGCTATGGAAATGATAGAAACTATCGTAACAGAGAAAATACCTCACAAGCATCCCATTCAGCTTGTTGTATGGACAAATGAAGAAGGGGCTCTTTACGAACCAGCTATGATGAGTTCTGGAATTCTTACAGGAAAATTCTCAAAGGATGTTATGTTTGCCAGTGAGGCAAAAGACGGTTCCGGAAAAACATTTGGACAGGCTTTAACAGAGTCAGGTTTTGAAGGACCGGAATCAAACAGAATGGATCCTGCAAAAACAAAGGGAATAGTGGAACTTCACATTGAACAGGGACCTGTTCTTGAAGCCGGAAACTTTGAGGTTGGAGTTGTAAAAGGCGTAGTTGGAATGTTCAATTATGAATTTACACTTAGGGGACAGTCAGACCATGCGGGAACATTCCCGATGAAGTACAGAAAGGATGCTCTTATGGCTGCCAGCCAGGCTATTCTCTGGATCCACCAGCAGTTTGACCAGCTTGGTGATGAGGACCTTGTTTATACAACAGGAAAAATCAGCTGCCATCCTAACATTCATACAATTATCCCAGATGAAGTAAAATTCTCTCTCGATGTTCGTCACGCAGATGCAGAAGTCATCAAAAAGTGTGCAGAAATCATAAACAGAATGCCAGAGGAATTTGCAGGATGTTCTGTGTCCTACGAAGAAGCATGGGCACGCAATACAGTTCTTTTTAACAAAAATCTGGTGGATTCAGTACAGAAAGTCAGCGATTTACTTGGCTACAGAAGTCATGTAATGTATTCAGGAGCAGGACACGATGCTCAGTATCTTTGTGAAGTTGTCCCTGCAACTATGATTTTTGTTCCAAGTCAGGGCGGTCACAGCCACTGTGAACTGGAATACTCTCCTGATGAATGGTGCTGGAAAGGAGCAAACGTTCTATTAAATACTGTTCTTAATCTTGATAAGCAGTAATTGAACTGTGATTTAACGTGATTTAAATAGTTGCTTTTGAGGCTGTCCTTCATTTTTCTGTGTGGTCGTTTGCCAGAGAGAAGAGGGCAGCCTTTTTTTATTATTTTATTAAAACCCTATTGACGCAGTAGGAAATACTTTGTAGTATATAAACACCTACCAGGCAGATAGGTTATTTCTTCAAAAGGAGGCACATGAATGTCGTTTACAATTTACTTTGAATCGCTTGTACGCGCAAACTTCAGAAACGGAGTCATGTGCCGTTGTTGTTAGAACCCAGACCGGGTTTTTAAGGGTGGAACCCTTAGGAGAGAGGATAGCGCAGTAGACCGCAGCAACGCGAGGACTACGGAGCGCAAGGGGAGACCTCCCCTTTCAGTAAAAATAAATCAAACAACAACAGTCCGCCGTAAAAATAAGGAAAACGGGGACTTTTAAGGAGAAATATTATGAAAAAAATCATCGCAGCAGTTTTAATCGGAGCAGTAGCTCTTACATCAGTATTCGCAGCTAAAAAACAGAAGGCTACAACACTTAAAATCG